>DJMH01000017.1 GCA_002435305.1 Dehalococcoidia bacterium UBA6495 | reverse complement strand
TGATGTGTATGGCTACTATTTGGATGAGTGGAGTGGATTCTCGATGGAAGTTATTTCTTGGTTTTGCCATGTTGAGAACTATCGGTCAGGGTTCCTTTGGGCTAGTAGCGACTACTATGGTTTCAACTTGGTTTATTCGAATAAGAGGCCGTGCAACTGCGATATCTTCAATTGGAGGAGCCGCGAGTCTTGCAGTTTTCCCTTTTATAGTACATTTGTTAATCGAACGCTTTGATTGGCGAAATACGTGGTTTATTTTAGGTATTGTTGTTTTAGTTGTTCTTTTTGTTCCTGCTCTTACCCTCATTAGGAGGAGTCCGGAAGCAGTTGGACTCAAACCAGACGGGACTGATCATAAAGTTACAGAAGGCAGTGATGAATTAGGAAAAGAGGGGTTGGAAACCAACTTCACTTTGTTTGAAGCACTGAAGACAAAATCGTTGTGGATGTTGGTGTTTGGAAGCACTGCTATGCCATTAATAATGACAGGTCTTATGTTCCATCATGTTTCTATTCTCGGTGCGAAGGGAATTTCACCGGGCTTGGCAGCTGTCACAATGGGGTTGTTTGGGCCCTTAGTATTTCTTGGAAGCCTAGGTTGCGGTTATCTCGCCGATAGAATTCCGAACAGATTTTTGTTAGCTGCAGGCCAGCTTACTCTCATAGTGGCAATGCTTTGGACCATAATAATATCTGCGCCATGGCAGGCAATAATTTATATAGTTTTGGCCTCACTTAGCATTTCCTTAATGAGTACCCCCAATACGGTTATTTGGGCTAACTATTTTGGAAGGGCCTATCTAGGAAGTATCAGGGGATTTGCTTCTACAGTTATGGTGGCTTTTTCGGCTATGGGTGCTTTGCCATTTGGATTCATATATGACAGGACAGGATCATATAATGATGCGATTTTTGTATTATTGATTCTGCCTGTAATAGCTGGGATAGCCTATATGCTGGCTTTGGAACCCAAGGTTAAACCCAACGTAAATCGCTCTTAAAAATGCGTTGTCAGTTGCATCAACAAAGTAAAGGCTTTATCAAAGTTTTTTTCAAATAGCTTTTTGTTCCATTCCCAATCCGTTTTTTCTGTGAGGTCATGGGTATCGGAAACTACGAATAAACCGACAGATGGAATTGTCAGGTATTTGCAGAGGGCAAAGACAGCAGACATTTCCATGTCGACCCCTAGTATCCCGTCTTTTCTCCAGGTGAGTTCGGTTTCAATCGTTTGTCTATATGGCGCATCGGTACTTACTGTTTTGCCTGCACGATATGGAAGATTATGTTTTTCAAGATGTTTGGTAAGACTTTGTAACATTTCGTAGTTCGGTGAGGCAGCTGCATTTGGGGGAATATAGTGAAAAGAGGTTCCCTCTTCCCTTTCACACAATGTTGGCAAAATGAAATCCCCTACATTTAGAGAACTATCCACAGCACCACAAAGGCCTAGTACAAAAACTCGTTTAACTCCCCTTGAAACTGCGGTTTGGATCGCGCTTACTCCAATTGGAGCGCTTATGGTTCCTTCTATGGCGACCAAATTCCTGTTGCTATCACTTTTATACAGGATTGATTCCCCGCCAAAGAATTGGAGTAGATCTGAGTCTTGATAAAGCATATTAGGAGTGATGAAATTTTTCAAAAAGTTTTGGGAGAATATTACCAATAGATTCGGGGGCAAATGCGATGCTGTTTTATCTTGTAGATCGGGCCTTATTACGCACTGTGACTTATCTTCTGGGTTAAACCATTTTTCTCTACTCATATAAGATCAAATTTCATTTAAGGCCCAGGACTTTACTAGATGATGAGCAATCGCTATTTTCATGGGAACCTTTAGTACTTCGCTATTATTTTCAAGGGCTGAGATGACATCTTTTCTCTCAAACCATTTAACATCAGTCATTTCGTCCTTGTCCATATCGATGTCAGTAGTAACCGCCTCTGCATGGCAACCTATCATTAAGGAATAAGGTAGCGGCCAAGGTTGAGATGAATGGTATTTAACATTCTTAACTTTTATTCCTGCTTCTTCCTTCACTTCTCGAGCCACGGCTTCTTCAATTGATTCACCTTGATCAACGAATCCAGCTAGTGCTGAATAAGTGTTAGTTCTTTGAAGTCTTCCTCTTGATTGCCCTAATAAACACTTATCCCCATCGTGGACCACGACTATTATGACCGGATCGGTTCTTGGAAAATGATCAGTGCCGCATCCTGTACAATTTCGTACTTGGCCAGCTCTCTTCATTTGAGTTTTTGATCCGCAGGCCGAACAGAACTTGTACCGTTGGTGCCAGTAGACTTGTATTCTTGCTTGAGCGGCGATTCCTGCTTCCTCCCGGTCTAAAAATTCACCACATGATCTAACATCAATGAATCTTAGGGAAGGGTTTAAATTCCTGATTACTGCATCTGAAAAACGATCAATCGATACCTCTACCGCAAAGTGATATAAGTCGTTCAGTACCCCTAGGAAAATAGGCTCTGATTCATACCCAAAATCATCCAACTGAACGCGTGATAGCCAAAAGAGATTGGATTCAGGTCCTGTATTAACCAGCAAATTGAGTTCTCTTAATGGTAAAAAGCGGCTTTGCGGGCCCACCATCATAGCGTTTATTTCAGACTCGTTTCTCCTTTCTTTTTCCCCCCTATCCAGAGGATTTCTTGCAAATACGTGTCCATATCCCTGTATGGTCATAAAAAGCTCCTAAAGTCGGATATTAAGGTATTAGAACACATCCATGGTGTGAACGTGGGTTTGTTTTATTGTCGGGTACTTCCTTAAGTTTTTGATGCTGTCATCTAAGGGGCAGTTATTTTGATTGACACCCTCGGTGATATGAACACAGAATAGCTTCACAATAACGAAATCCAAGAATATAAGGAGACTAATCGATGATATATGAAACCCGGATTTATGAGACCCATCCTGGTAAGTTGCCAGCCCTCAACGATAGGTTTCGTAACCATACTATGAGCATTTTTGAAAAATATGGAATAAAAAATATTGGGTATTGGACCTCCGAGGTTGGTGAATTTAGTGATAGGTTGACTTACATAATTGCTTTTGAGGATCAAGGGCATAGGGAGAAAGCTTGGAATGCTTTTAGAAATGATCCTGAGTGGAATAAGGTAAGAACTGAGTCCGAATTGGAGGGGCCAATAGTAAAAAGGGTATTTAATAATTTGCTGACACCGACCGACTATTCTCCTTTGCAATAAGTTGTGAATCAATATTGACCTCTTCTAAAAAAGCGAATTTTCAACAATGGTGGGCGTCCTTCACGTTTAAGGATTTCCGGTTTTTATGGGTATCCACTTTCTTTCAATCAATCGGGTTTGGAATGGACAGCGTGGCCTTAGGGTGGATTGTTTTTGAGAAAACAGATTCTGCATTTATGGTTGCATTATTAGCCGCACTTCGAATGGTCCCATTGTTTTTGTTGGGTATATTTTCTGGGCTTATAGCCGACAATGTTGAAAGGCGGATCTTTCTTCGAATCTTTACCACACTGGCTGGAAGCCTCATGGCCTTGCTTGGTGTTCTAATAATTGTTGGCTATGGCCAAGTGTGGGTTATTATTTCGATAGCGACCATTACGGGTGCTACGTTTGCATTTATCCTTACTTTGAGACAGGCATATACTTTCGATATTGTTGGACCATCTCTTTCTTTGAACGGACTATCCATGCTTCAAATAGCTTCTCAAACGGGAGGTGTTTTCGGAGCTTTGATTTCAGGAATTTTGATATCTACACTGGGGCCGGGATTACAATTCCTTGTTATAGGTTTGATGTATGTGATTTCCTTTTTATTTTTGTTTGGAGCCACTGAATCTGGCCAGTCTGCATCTACAAGAAAAGAGAGTTTTGGTTCTAACTTAAAAGGATATATCAACTTAATTCAGCAATATCCAGTGTTGCTTATCCTTATGTGCTTAGCTTCCATTACAGAAATATTTGGGTTTACCCATATGAGTCTGATACCAGTTTTTGCAAAGGAAATTTTATCGGTTGGGCCTATTGGTTTAGGAGTATTGACAGCCATTCGTCAGGTCGGAGGGTTTTTGGGCCTTTTTGCGTTAGCTTTGTTAGGTGATTACAGAAATAAGGGAAAGCTGATGTTTTATGTGGTTGTTTTTTTCGGGTTAGGCCAAATCTTTTTGTCATTTTCAGATAAGTTTTATCTGTTTGCAATTTTCTTATTGTTTGTTAATGCCTGCGCTATGTCTGTGGACACTCTGTATAAGACATTGATGCAACAAAATGTTCCCAATGAGCACAGGGGGAGGGCAATGGGTTCCTGGGTCCTAAGTATTGGAACTGCCCCTGTTGGGTATTTAAGTATCGGGGCAATAGCAGCGGCCTTCGGTGCACCTATGGCTGTTTTATTCAACGGGATAATGCTTACTATCGCTGGGACTTCATCTTTTCTTTGTTTGCCAAAAATTAGAAAATTGCCCTAATTTTTCAACCAAGTTTCTAAACAAGTAAGGAAGTCGGACTTTGTAAGAGACGTTTTACTTCTATGAGAAATTGAGCCCCTTCGGCACCGTCTACTATTCTGTGATCTGCCGAAATAGTTGCCGTCATTACTTGTCCCACGGTTATTTCTCCGTCGGTAACTATTGGTTTTTCGGATACAGTCCCAACCGCTAATACGGCGCTTTGTGGAGGATGTATTATCGCGACAAAACTGCTGACATCAAACATACCTAGGTTACTTATCGCAAATGTGCCTCCAGAGTACTCCTGGGGACTTAAAGTGCCATTTGATGACCTATCAGCCAAATCCTTTATCATCTGTGAAACTTGTCTGAGTGACTTTTCACCACAGTCCAAAATTGCTGGGACTATAAGACCCTCTTCTTCTGCTATTGCAACGGCTATGTTAATTTTGTCGTTGTACTGTATTCCATCTTCTTCATAGTAAGCGTTGAATTTCGGATATTTTGTCAAAGCCTGTATACAGGCTTTGACAATTAGGTCATTTACAGTCAACCTCACACCGTCGTCTTTTAGTTGCTCATTAATTTGTTTTCGTATTGACATAGCATTTGTCATATTAATGTCGGCTGAAACATAGAAGTGAGGTTTTTCAGTCTTGCTTTTTACTGTGACGCGTGCTATTTGCTGCCGCATTTTGCTTATGGGTTGTTTTTCACTTGTTTCTGAATGTGAGTCCGTATTTGAAACTACAATAGTGGTGGATGTTGGTGCAACCGATATAGATGGTTCAGCAGGTTTCTCGACATTAGAATTGTCCGGCTTATAATTTTCCACATCATTTTTCGTGATTCTTCCACCTGGCCCAGAGCCAGAAATATAAGATAAATCTATATTTCGTTCTTCTGCCATGCGTCTGGCAATTGGAGTTGAGAGAATCCTACCGGTCGAAACTTCAGAAGCTTCTTTTGTGACCGAAAGGGCCGGGGTGGACTCCTGGGGTTCTGTAGGAGGAGTCGCATTCTTTGTTGGGTCAGATTTTCCCTCTTCCGGTGGTCTCAAGTCTAAGATAGAGATATTATCTGTTTCTTCCCCTTCGTCACCTATTACAGCTATTGTTTGTCCTACAGGAACTACCGTTCCTTCAGGAGCAATTATTTTTAAAAGGACTCCTTCTGAGTCCGATTCAAATTCCACTATGGCCTTATCAGTTTCTATTTCTGCAACTGCTTCATTTCGGTTTACTGCGGAGCCCTCTTCTTTCAACCAGCGAACGACTGTGCCTTCCTCCATGTCATATCCCATTTGGGGCATTTTTAATTCAGTGGCCATCTCTGACTCATCTCCATTAAAGACCGAAGTTATATTTAACTGATTTTACTACCCAATCTGAACTTGGGATCATAAGTTGTTCTATATTTCTGGCGTAGGGCGCTGGCACATCTGGTCCGTTTATTCTTATGACTGGACCATCAAGTTCATCAAATGCCGCCTCTTGTATATCGCTAGCGATTGTTCCTGAAAAACCACCTGTTTTCCAAGTCTCTTCTACAATGGCAACCCTATTGGTTTTTTTAACTGATTCAATAACTGTATCTAAGTCTAACGGAGAAAGGCACCTTAAATCTATCACTTCCGAGGAAATGTTATCTTCTCCTAGTTTTGCAGCAGCTTCTTCGGCCACACGAACCATTCCTGAATATGCAACCAAGGTCACATCAGTGCCTGGTTTGGCTATCCTCGCCTTCCCTAGAGGTATCTCATAATACTCCTCAGGGACTTCGCCCCTCACTCTATATAAAAGGGCATGTTCTGCAAAAATTATAGGATTATTGTTCTTCCTACAAGACCTGAACATTCCTAAAGCATCGTAGGGTGTAGCTGGTACGACAACCCGAAGCCCAGGTACCGAAGCAAACCAATTCTCAAAACTTTGTGAGTGGGTTGCTGCTAGTTGACCTCCGCCTCCAGTAACTGTCCGTATAATAAGTGGTACTTGCATTTGGCCATTAGACATATAACTTAGTTTTGCCGCATGGTTTATTATTTGATCCATCGCTACCAAGGTAAAATTTATCGTCATTACTTCAACTATTGGTCGCATGCCAATTATTGCTGAACCAACTCCCGCGCCGACAAATACTGATTCAGATATGGGCGTATCCCTAACCCTTTCTTCCCCATATTTTTCCAAGAAGCCCTTGGTGACCGCGTAAGCTCCCCCATATGCACCTATGTCTTCACCCATAAGGAACGAACGGTCGTCCTCATCAAGAGCTTCTCTCAAAGCCTTCGACATAGCATCTCTCAATAGCATCTCTGCCATCTTTAATTCCCCTCCGGTTCCGCATAAATGTGGGTATAGAGGTCTTCAGCGGTAGGCTCAGGACTTTGTTCTGCAAATTCTCTTGCCTCTTGTACCAGGAGATCTATTTGCTCTGCCACAAGTGAGATATCATCGTCATCTATCTTTCCCGCCTCTATGCAATCATCTCTGAATTTGTCGATTGGGTCACGGGCTCTGTTTTCTTGAACTTCTTCATTATTTCTGTAATTTGATGGATCTGCCATGGAATGCCCATGGAATCGATAGGCCATAGATTCAATAAACACTGGGCCTTGCCCTTCCCGGACTTTTGCGACGCCTTCTGTGACAGTTTCTCTCACTGTCATTACGTCCATACCGTCTATCTGAACGGCCGGGATCATATACGGCTCAGCGGCTCCATATATACTGGAACCACCGGCTCGTGAACGATTAACATCTGTACCCATGCCATAAAGATTGTTTTCCAGCATAAACACCACTGGCAGTTTCCATAATGAGGCCATGTTCATAGCTTCATGGAATTCACCTTCATTCACGGCTCCATCTCCAAAAAAGCACATCACTACACTATCTAATTTTTTTAACTTCAGTCCAAGTGCTATCCCGATTGCTAATGGAAGTTGGCCTCCGACGATTGCATGACCACCCATAAAATGTTTTTCAATGTCAAACAGGTGCATGGAACCTCCCTTGCCACCACTACACCCGGTAGATTTCCCACATAATTCGGCCATGGCGGCTTTTGGGTCGATACCTCTAGCTAACGCGTGGCCGTGGTCCCTGTAATGACCTATGACGTAGTCGTCTTCCCGCAGGGTTGGTATAGCTCCTACCGCTATCGCCTCCTCACCAATATATGTATGTAAGAATCCTCTTACAAGACCCCTTCTATACAAACGTTCAGCTTCTTCTTCAAAACGTCTTATTAAAAGCATCTGGCTGAAAATACCCAACGCTTCCTGTTTTTCAATGTTCTCTATATTTGAGGTAGTGGCCACTATCAATTCTTCTTTATATGTGGATCGCTTCGCCGTTTGAGTCTAAAGCCGCTTCTTTCAAAGTCTCAGATATTGTCGGATGAGGGTGAACTAACCATCCTAGCTCTGTGGTTGTGCCCTCCAATAATTTTGTCATAGATAATTCCGCAAGAAGTTCTGTAACCTCCGGCCCTATCATATGTGCACCGAGTATCTCCCCGATTTCAGGGTCTATGACTAATTTAATAATTCCTTCTGTGTGACCAAGAGCAACTGCTTTGCCACTAGCAGAAAAAGGGAATCTTCCTATTTGGATCTCAATACCATGGTTTCTAGCTTGCGCTTCGGTCATCCCAAAACTGGCGACTTGAGGTTCACAATATATAGCTCTCGGCAGTAAGTGATAGTCAATTGGTGCAGGATTTAATCCTGCTATATATTCAACAGCGGTCACAGCTTGGGCGGTCGCTACGTGAGCCAAGAGCATCTTCCCAGTCACATCTCCAATTGCGTACACACCTGAGACATTTGTTTCCATATTTTCACCAATTGATATAAAACCTTTATCGGTGGTTATTCCTGCCCCCTCTAAACCTATCCCGTCTGTGTTGGGTTGTACCCCCACCGCAACAAGTACTTTGTCAGAAGTGATTAAATGTTCTTCTCCGTTTGCTACTAATGTGACCAAGGCTGTCCCGTTTGAAGCCTGTATAGATTTTACGGTTACCCCAACTTTTATATCTATTTCTCTTTCTGCAAATGATTTTCTTAGTAAATCACTTATCTCGGAGTCTTCGTTAGGTATAATTCTATCCATCATTTCCACTAGGGTTACTTTTGCACCATAGCTTCTGTAGATATGCGCGAACTCTACCCCCGTGGCACCCGCACCTATTATCGTAATATCATCAGGAATTTCTGACATGCCTAGCGCGTCGCGGCTATTGATTACTATGTGGTGGTCAATAGGCATAGAATCAATGTCTCTTTGTCTGGCCCCGGTTGCGATTATTATGTTGTCGGAGGTAAATTTCCGATTATTCTCCAAGATTTCTATTTCGTGGGGCTCGGTTAACTTTCCGGTTCCCTCAATAAGTTCAACCTGGTTTTTATTCAACAAATATTGGACCCCGGAGGTCAACTTATCGACCACTTCTCGACTACGCGAGATAGCTTTGGAAAAATCGTATGTTAGATTTTCAAATGTAATTCCAAATTCTTCGGCGTTGTTAACCAAGTTAAGGACTTCCGCGTTTCTGAGGAGCGATTTGCTTGGTATACATCCCCAATTAAGACAAACTCCGCCGACGGAATCTTTTTCTATAATTGCTGTTTTCAAGCCAAGCTGGGCCGCTCTTATAGCAGCAACATATCCCCCTGGGCCTGCGCCCAAAACAACTACGTCAAAATCAGCCAATAGATCACCTCTCGGAACCTTAAGTATTCCTGTCACCTAATTATAGTCAAGAAATGCTTAAAAATGCTGCCCTAAATAATTGAGCGATTATTGTACACCATTAGCTGACTGGTGGCTGACTGGTAGGAGTAATGCTGATTACTCTCCGCCCCAACATTAGAAAAGGTGTTCGGGCGGTGTCGAAAGAAATTACTTTCAATTAAATTCCTTGACACTGATAATTCCCGGCAATAGGATGTATTCTCGGCTTGGTATGGGCCGAGGTAGCTCAGTCGGTAGAGCACAGCACTGAAAATGCTGGTGTCGCCAGTTCGATTCTGGCCCTCGGCACGCTCTAAGGCCAGATCTGTAT
This sequence comes from Dehalococcoidia bacterium UBA6495, assembly GCA_002435305.1. GTDB lineage: Bacteria > Chloroflexota > Dehalococcoidia > Lucifugimonadales > UBA826 > UBA11996. Next base: position 6,210 of record DJMH01000017.1, on the reverse strand, counting down.
TGATTCTACGTTGACTAGCGGAAGTGGCTCAGTGGTAGAGCATCTCCTTGCCAAGGAGAAGGTCGCGGGTTCGAATCCCGTCTTCCGCTCCAAATTTAACTTTCAGCACTTTTGGAATTTAACTAGGGTGTAATCCTCAGTTATGTCGTCAAAGACCACCGAAACTGGCATGTCCACGTACACTTCTTCCGGTTCACACCCCGATATACCGGAAGGGATTTTAGGACCTTCATCCAGCTGAACTATGGCATAAATATGACCGTTCGCTGATTGAAAGGATGGGTGAACCGCCTGCCTGACATGGGTGTAAGTGTACACGTGCCCCTTACCAGACATTTTCTTCCAGCCGAGATCCTTGGAAAAGCAATTTGGACAAACTTCTCGAGGGTAGAAAAAAAGAGTTGAACATGAATTGCAGTATGGGATAATCAATTCTCCGCGCTTAGTAGCTTCCCAAAAAGGCTTAGTCAAGACCTCGTTGGATGGAATAGGTATTGGCTTATCGTATGCTGAAGTCATCTTAAAACCTCGATATTTGTTTTTAATGGCTTAGAGTGTGTTCTTGGACCCGAGAACTAGCGAGCACATTTCGCTCGCCGTGCCCCCTCAACCATTCACCAGACATAAGTCACTTTTCTCTACTTGTCTTGACCCAGCCTTGCCCATTATTTGTCGCGCACCTTCTATCACATGCCTGAATCCACCAGCCAATCCTGGTTGCCCACCAGAAAGTTGACCGCCGTCCGTGTTTATAGGGAAGGCACCTTTATATGTTGTATCCGTTTCCTCGTAAAAGGGACCTATTTCTCCTTTCTCTACAAGACCAGCATCTTCAAGACACATAGCTGCTAATATGGTGTAGCAGTCGTAGAATTCCGCGAATTCTATGTCACTTGGGCTGTAACCAGCCATTTCTAAGGCTCTTCTTACGGAGTCAACTGCTGGGGTTTCTGTAAATTTATCTCGTTGCCATATATTGGCTTCACCTTGCTTTAATCCTACGCCAAGTACATACGCAGGGTTGTTTTTCATATTTTTGGCTCGTTCAGGAGTAGTAATTATCAGTGCCGCAGCACCGTCACACGGCATGACAGACTCCAACAACTTCAGTGGCTCATTGATATATCTTGAATTTAAAACATCTTTAACGTTTATGGGTTGTCCATTGAAAACAGCATTCTCATTTTCGAGGGCATTGAATCTTTGATCTGCTGCCATTTTGGCCATTTGCTCTTCTGTGGTGCCATACTCATGGATGTGTCTTCGATACATTAGACCGTAACCAGTATTGGCTCCAGGAGCCATGCCATGAGGTTCTTCCCACTCAGACCTCACGCTGGGACTAGAAGCTCCACGGCCTGCGGGCCGTCCTGCCCTCTCAGCGTCCTGGCGGGAATTACCCATCACCACCAAAACGGTGTTACAAATTCCGCTACTGACAGCAGAGGTGGCTACCATTGTAGCCGTTGCACCGCTGGCTCCTTGCATTGAGACTCCGGTTGCAAAATTAGGTTTAATGTCCAGATATTCTGCTATTGCGGGTGGGAGTGCCACACCGTCTGTCACGAGACCGTCTATATCATTTTTGGTGATACCTGCATCTGCTATTGCTAAACCAGCAGCCTCGGCGCATAGCCCGTACATGCTTCGCCCCTCATAAATACGGCGAGTCGGCACTTCCCCAATGCCAACTATGGCACCTCTTCCTCTTAGGCTCATTGATCTGCCTCCTAAATTTCAATCGTCGGCTAAATCTGAAATAACAGTATAATTCCCCAAACTGCAAATCCTATGCCTGTGATTCGAGACACCCAATCTCCTTTGGGTGCTACTTTCTCAACAAGGATTAAAGCAGTCAGTACCGCGATCCAAACTAGGTTCATTACACCTAACACGAATAATAGGGCCATTAGCAACCAACAGCAACCTAAACAGTAGATTCCATGGCCGAGGCCCATTCTAAAAGCTCCATAAGAGCCGTTTTTCCATTCGGTCATTAAGAATCCCATGGGAGTTCTGCAATTGTTCAGACAAGCTTTTTTTATCGGGGTCCATTGAAAAATGCCTGCTGAAATTAACAAAACACCCCCGAATAAATTACTCGTTGACTCACCCATCATTCCGGATAGGAGTGTATTAGAATGGAGGACCCAGTTGCTAACTGTAGCTCCGATGGAAAAACCTAGCCAGACTAAAACATAGCCCGAAAGAAAAACAGCAGTCGCCACATACGGCTGGTTTTGTGCCTTCTTTTGTCGATTGACCGTTGAAAACATCAGAATCATAGGTGACGCAGTTGGTACCATCATGCCGATCATCATTACAAGCCACATGACAAACATCGATATCCAATCTGAAAATCCCCAAGGCACCATATTCGGCATGGCACGTGACAACCCAGTCTTACTATCGAAGCCCGACATGCTATCCATATCACCCGATAGATTAAATAGGTATACCCACGACACACAGGTTATTATTATGATTGCGACAACAATTATAACCCTGTCACGATTGTACACCGACAGCGAGCCGTCACCCGACTCCAGTCCCATCATAGCCTGGTAGCCTTTTTATCTAGTTTTCGTAACTGAATGCGGAAAAAAATCCGTTATTACCCGCGTTATCCCAGGTTAAACCATGGTCGCTGAATTTACTCACACTGGATTGGGCTATGTGTAGAGGGACCCCAGGAACTACACCTAAGGGATTACCTGCTATAGTCACGTCTTCTCCGTCAACTCCTGGTATGGCTTCTATCTCGATTTCTGCGATGCTGCCTATGGTCACTCCACGTTTTTTCCCATCCGATCGGTAATCAATGGAAGCTGTTGCTACCCCTAGAATCTCCCCAATAAATCCGGAAAGTACTTCAAAATGTCCTCCACCTTGGCCACTAAATATCTGGCCAAGTGCTTCTTGTTGGGCACTATCTGCATTTTCATCAAGATATACTGCTGCTTTCCAATTACCGTCTGTCATGATTTTGGGGGAGTGAACTGCTAGGGCAACAGAAAGCCCATCTAATTTAGTTCCCCCGAAATCTCCAGATTCGATATTCCACGCTATGACTACGTTACACGCCCCATCATCTGTGGAAGGTGACTGCAAAAATACGCATGGGCAAGCAATATCACAGTCGCAAGACTCAAAGTAGGTGCCGTTAATTTTCCACTTCGTAGTTGTTGCCATCAAATCCTCCACATTTTTCTATAATTATCAGTGTTTATCTCTAGATCAAATGTATCTTACTATATCGTACTTTTAGTTAAGTAGAGAGGTTACTTTTTTTTATTTTGTTAATGGTTTAGGCGGAGGTAATTGCCGCGATTGCAACTAAATTTGGCCCTGCGTGGGTTCCTATTACCGGTCCTACTCTAGTTATATATGGTTCTTTTCCTTCCGGCAGTAGTCCTTGCACCGTGGTCACCAAATTTTCTGCGTCAGTGCCGTCAGTACTGTAAACAACAGCGATATCATCTAATTCTCCAAGATCCCTGACAGCCTGCTCCAATTTCAGCATCCCCATATTTCTTGAGCGAGCTTTTGCGAACTGACCAATTTCCCCGTCCTCAACACGCAGAATTGGACGGATTTTCAGTAGGCCCCCTATCAATGACCTTGCCTTTCCGATTCTCCCACCTTTTTCTAGGTACTCCAGTGTGTCAAACAAAGCAAAAAAGTTGCTCCTCTGGGCTATCGACTCAGCGATGGCAACGCATTCTTCTGCTGATTGTCCTTCTTGGGCTGCTTTAGCGGCACCGAGAGCCGACAACCCGACTGTCATTGATACCTGTTGTGTATCTACAATTTTGACATCGATCCTATCTGACAAAGTAGCTGCGGCTTGCTGGGCAGAATTGATGGTACCACTGAGCTTTGAAGATACATGAATTGAAATAATCACATCTCCAGGTTGGTTAACCTTTTCATAGACATCTACAAATTCACCCATTGACGGCTGTGAGGTAGAAGGAAACACTGTTCCGTTTATCAGCTTATCAAAAAACTGATCCGTGTTTAGGTCAATTCCATCTTTGTAGATAGTCTGGCCGAAATGTACGTTTAAAGGGACTATCGTTATACCCAATTCCTGTGCAAGAGCTGGATCTAAATCTGAGGTGCTGTCTGTGACTATCTTAACCGCCATTTTTAATCTCCCATTCAAATAAGCAACATTCTACGCTACTTTTCATGAGCTTTACTTCGCTAGAGATAGGTTCTTTTTTTTTTGCCTTATCAACAGGGGTAAGTGTCTGTATAATCGGTCGAAATATTTTGTTGTATTCAGTTGAATTGGAGATACCTCTATGGATTTCGAAGAATTTCTCCAAAATTTTAGATCTGATGATCTTTCATATGCCCTTAAATCACTTAAGTTGCCAAGGACGGGGAATAAACCGGATAGAGTTTCCCGACTAGTGGAATTGGAAAAAACTGGGACTGAGGTAAAAAACATACTAAGGGCCTTTCGGGTGGATGATGTTAAGAGGGCGGCTAAATCTGTTGGCCTCCTTTAATTTAACCGAATTTTCCCGCACTACTTTCTGATCTATACCGAGTATTTTTTTATATTCCTTAACTTATCTAAAGGTCACTGGTAAAATATTTATCTGTAGATAAGGCAATAAAAAGATAAAATAAAGCAATAAACTACCCATATGCTAGAATAAGAGCAGTAATTTAAGTAATATGGGAATGAATTATGGGAAGGACTTTTACCAACACTGCACAAATCTCTCAGGGGTTTGAAATGTACGCCAAGGGATATCGGCGTTCCAGAATTCTTGATTCTTTTGGTGAACAACCTCGACCAAGTTTGCGTACTTTGGGAAATTGGATTAACAGATATAAAAATGTTTCAAAAGATATGCTTGCATTGGAACATGAATTCGAATGGCTGCATATGGACGTCTTCTCTATACCATGGGAATATGCCCACTTAATCAACAGATTATCTTCTCTTGAGCTTCAGAAGCCGTCACTGAGACGGGTAAGGTGGTGGTTTCGTATAAAGAAAATTAATCCTCACTATTCTGATGGAATTGTTGCACATATTGCTAACAAATGTGTTGTCAATGAACATATGGATATGATGGAAATACCAGGTTCCAATTGGTCCAACCTATTAGAATCGACATTGATAGATGATGAAGAGGAGCTTGAATTGCTGCCAGGCACATTTGCAATTTGTTTTTTTGAACTTGGTACGATTTTACCGAATTGGGTTCAAAATGGAGTTTTTCTTTCAATTATCAGGACAGAATCAAAGATTTCGGTAGTTTGTTCGGACAAGTTGATTCCAGATGGAGAAAAAATTAGCCGTGGGTGGAACTGTCTAAAATACGAAGGTGACCAAGCATCATGGAGGTCTTTGGTATCAAGAATCATCTCCCCCTACCATCTGCAATTCTTGTCCCTAGGAGATACCAATTATTTACTTTTAAAAAATCTGGGAGATATTGAACAATTGGGGTTAAAGTTAAAGAAAATAGTCAATGATTAGGTCTTTAATCTGGATTCGACCTTTCTACTTATTCCCCTGGTAGTTCCGTTCGTTCGTTAATGTAGTCTATGAAAGACTGATATTGTGAGATATAGGGAAGTCTCGCCACTCGTTTGTCATCGAACACGATATTGACTTCCCCGTATCCTAGAGTTTTCCCGAAGAAGCCATGTCTAATACCTATTTGTACCTTTCCGTCCTCATCTCTTGCTATAGTGTCAAATTTGACTTGGTATATTTTGCTTTTTTGGATTACAGGAAGTCCGGCCATCGTAAGATATAGAGAATCATCAGATAAATGATAAACAGTTTGTCTCCACCTCAAATACCTTGGAGCTGCAATTAATGGGGCCAAAAGGATACCAAGGCCCCCCAACAGTCCAATATACACATCAACGATTACCAATCCTATTATCCAAATAGAGGATGGAATTAACCAAGATAGGTGGGATTGTTTAAATATGATTGATCCTTGCGGAATGCTTTCGACTTGCAAGGTATCGTTGTTTTTCTGTGGGGTTTCTACAGTTTCCTCGGTGGGTTGATCATTTGTTTCAGGATCGGAGGTCAGTCGATTATTTGCTTCGGGATCGGAACTTGATTCATTTTCGCTTTGTTCCTCGGGATCAAGATTATTTTGGTCTTTAGTCATTTATTCACCAGTTCTAGTACTTGAGATGGTTAGTTGGTTTAGATTTCAATAC
>DJMH01000021.1 GCA_002435305.1 Dehalococcoidia bacterium UBA6495 | reverse complement strand
ATGATTAAAAACTTTTCGGTTTTTTATGTTGGAAATATAGATTTGGAAGATGTGGGACTCGACGGAATTCCGGCTAATGACAGGAGATACAAGAATGAGCAGTTGGTTCAGTCGATGGAGACAGCTGAAAAGGCGGCGATCCTTATGGATGAACTTGGCTATTATGCTCTTTGGATGGCAGAACATCACTTTCAAAGGGAGGGATATGAATGTATTCCGAACGTGATATTGCTAAGCACACATCTGGCCGCAAAAACAGAAAAATTAAAATTCGGCTGTGGATTTAATATTGTGCCTATGTGGCATCCTCTTAGGTTAGCTGAAGATTATGCCATGGCCGATGTACTTACGGGGGGAAGGATGATATTCGGGGTGGGACGAGGCTATCACTCCCGTGAAGTAGAGACGTTTGGTTCCCCAGTTATAGATAATGATTTAAATAGGGAATTATTTGAAGAACAAATAGAGGTTATTTTAAAAGCTTTTAACAGCGAATCATTCAGCCATCACGGGAAAAACTATACGATTCCTGCAAGCGTCCCGTATAGAGGATATGACCTTGAGGAGATAACTTTGGTTCCAAAGCCCGTGAATCTACCGGTGGAAACCTGGCAGCCTATTGTGAGCGGCGGAAGTATCGATTTTACAGCCAGAAATGGATTCAAAGGCGTGGTTGCCTTGACTGGAGAAAAATTGGTAGACGAAGTGTTTCATAGGTTTCGAGATGCATGTGAAGAAAATGGCAGAGGAAATGTAATGGGGAGTAATTTGGCTCTGGGAATTGGATTTTATATAGCGGAAAACGAAAAAGAGGCTGTCGAGAGGCTACGCCCGTACCATGATGAGCGATTTAAATGGTTTGCGCCGTTTGGGTTTGTCAGATATGCAGATGAAGAGGGGCGCGTTTGGGGAACTCCGGGCGCCCCAGCGAGGACCCCCCGGATAGAGGATGGAGTTGAGCAGAAGGCATGGATATGTGGCCCCCCTTCGCACCAAATCAAATTTCTTAAAGAAGTTGAAGCAAAATACCCTGGCCTCGAAAACATTATTCTTCACTGGCCAGAAGGTATGCCCAGGGACGAATACTTATCTCAGCTACGTATTTTTGCAGAAGAAGTAATGCCAACCTTCACGGGAAGGTAAGAATAATTAACCCATCGGCAGCTGGTCTCCGGTAAGGTCCGATAAATTAGGCATCACCTCTTCCGCCATAAGCCTCATGGAAGTTTCATATGCTTCGCTGTTTTCAGAATGGTCGAATGTTAGCCACAAAAGATGCCCAAAGCCCCCAACTGTCGCATAGAGATTTCGGAGTTTTTCCGTGACGGTTTTTGGGGATCCGACTATCCAGAGGTTTTCCATCATATATTCAATAGTTACATCATCATCGGACATATTTTCGTCATGCTTCATAAATGATACGAAGGGATAGGCTCCTTGTTCGAATAAAGGTCGGAGATATTCTTTCCAAGCTCTTCCAAGCATCCCATTTATAGCTCCTTCCCTAGCCTCTTCATCACTATCAGCTACCCAAAGGTCTCGCACAATTCGCCATTCACTTCTGGATGGTGGCTGTCGCCCGGCTGACTCTGCACCTTTAGTTACGACGTCCCAATGACTAGCCATATAAACAGCATTTAACCCTAGACTCATGGGAATATAACCCCGTTCTCCAACTATCTTAAGAGTCTCAGACCCAGGGCTGCCTCCGGCGACCCCTATAGGCGGATGCGGTTTTTGAAATGGCGTTATGTGATGACGTAGATCGGCAAACGCATAGTCTTTGGGGTCGGGTATATTTATGTCCCAGAATTTACCCTTATATTTAAAAGGTCCATCTACGTGTTTCCATAGGGTTAGGATTATATCGAGTGATTCCCTAGTTCTTTCTCTATGTTCACCATTTTCCATATCGACGCCGAATAATTCATGGTCTGACTGAAGACCGCCTGAACCTATTCCAAACATATATCTGCCTTGGGCCAAATGATCCAAATATGCAACTCTTGCAGCAAGCTCTATAGGGTGATGAAAGGGTAGAAGGTGGGCACCGGTTCCTAATTTAATGTTTTTGGTCTGCATTAGGGCTTGTGCAATAAGAATATCTGGTGATGGTACCGGTTCCCATGGAGCAGTAAAATGCTCCCCTATCCAAGCCTCTGCGAGTCCATATTGGTCAGCCATACGCAAACATTTGAGATCCCATTGCTGGGCGTCGTACGGCGATCTTTCTGGAGGGTGGGAGGGCATAAGGAATAAACCTAGTTTCATATCTAAATCCCTTTAAACATATTTGCCTATAAATTCGTGTTCGTAATAATACTAATTACATAAGGCGATTAAAAGTGCACGAAAAATATGTTCCACAAACTTTCAATGATGAATAACCTGTTGTTTAGTAGAATTATAATAAATAATAGAATCTGGAAGGTATCCATGGCTGAAACAACCAAAAAACTAGTAAGCACTTCTTGGCTATTAGACCACCTCTATGACCCTGATGTTACCGTGCTGGAAGTGTCATCTGACCCTGAAGCCAAAGCGTATCAAAATGGTCATATACCGGGAGCAATATTTTGTTTTTGGAAAGACCTTTTATGGCATGAAACTGACAGAGAGTTTGCCACATCTTTTGAGCTTAGCAACAGACTAGGTGCATTAGGTATTTCTACTGATTCCACCATAGTGCTTTGTGGCGACCCAGTTCAATATGGAACATATGCTCTCTGGGTAATGACAATGGCAGGAGTAAGGGATGTGAGGATTTTGGACGGTAGCAGGTTACGATGGATTAAAGGCAACAATCCTTTGACATCTGAGGTTCCAACACTCAAATCTATTAAGAATAAAACCCCAAAATCCAATTCCGAAAGTAGGATTGGGAGAGTTGAGGTTCTAAATAAACTAAATTCCTCAAACAATATATGTTTAGACGTCCGTTCTCCGGAAGAATATCGGGGAGAAAGAGTTAGCCCTCCCGGAGGATTCGACCATGGTGCGGAAAGAAAGGGGCGAATCCCTGGTGCAGTGCACCTGTTCTTCCGCGACTTATTAAATGAAGATGATACGTTTATATCAGAAAAGGACCTTGAACGGAAATTCGCCGAAGTGGGCATTACTGTGGACGGAGGAAAGGAAATTGTGAGTTATTG
>DJMH01000063.1:8897-9067 GCA_002435305.1 Dehalococcoidia bacterium UBA6495 | reverse complement strand
TTTATAGCGACTGGGCTATCAACAATTGATCTCAAGAAACGACTTGCCGAAGATCCATGCCAGTAAAAATCATTCCCGGACCTCCATTGTAAAGTTGGTGTTATATACGGTTCTCCATTGATCAGATAGGAAACATGACACATAGGCGTATCATCTATAATCTCGTAAGC
>DJMH01000063.1:0-8637 GCA_002435305.1 Dehalococcoidia bacterium UBA6495 | reverse complement strand
GTTATATACGGTTCTCCATTGATCAGATAGGAAACATGACACATAGGCGTATCATCTATAATCTCGTAAGCTGATTTTCTGTCATAGGAGCCTCTGTCTGGGATCCTAATTACTTTAGTCTTTTCAGTGGTAAGCAGGTCTTTTTCAGGCATGATATTTTCCTTCTATATAGGGGGTATTTATGAATAAAACCAAAATAATCCTCGATACCGATCCGGGGAACGATGATCTTTTGGCCATAATTATGGCATTGAAATCCGATTTAATCGATATGCGCGGTTTAACAATTGTAGGTGGGAATGCTTCACTAGAGAACACAACTAATAATGCATTGAGTTTACTCACATATATGGGTCGAATGGAGGTGCCTGTATACGTGGGAGATGCTAGTGCATTAAATGAAAGCTCAACATCTCCTGAGGAATTTGACGAATTCAAATCTCATAGAATCGAAATTCATGGAGAGACTGGCCTTCACGTTTCATTGCCCAAACCATCCATTCGGCCTAGAGAGATGCATGCGGTAGATTTCATTATCAATGAAGCTGAATCTAATAAAGGAGAACTCATTCTGGTTCCAATCGGGCCTCTTACAAATATCGCTATGGCGATCAAAAAAGAACCAAATTTAAAGAACTGGCTAAAGGGTATTCACTTGATGGGTGGAGCCGTAAACGTTCTAGGCAACGTCACTGAGTATGCCGAATTCAATATCTATTGTGATCCCGTGGCTGCAGATGAAGTTATGGGCTCGGGGATAGGAATAAAGTTATGTGGACTGGATATCACGCGGGAGACTTCCGTAAAAAGAGAAGAAACGGACTGGCTTGGCGGAAATTCTCCAGCCGAGAAGATAATAAGGCAGCTATTAGATACAGTGTTCAGAAAACTTCCTGATAGAGATTATTTCAGTTTGCATGACCCGATAACTGTCTTGTCGGTTTTATATCCAGAATTAATTGATTGGGAAATGTACGACGTTTCGGTTGTCTGTACTGGCTCTGAATTTGGCAAAACTATTGGGACACTTAACATTGATGGAACCGTCGAGGTTGGAGTAAATATCGATCAGGAACTGGCAAAACAAAAAATATCCCAAATATTATCAACTTGATTTAAATTTTCAGGTCAATTAACAAACCTCTAAATTAATTCCTTCCACCATTCCTAAATTGCTCATCCACCTCCACTTGGAATCCGTTAGCTAAAGAGTTAGTTTGGTTAGCCATACCTACTACGGCCATTAGCTCCGCAAACATTTCATCTGTCATACCCTTTGCCCTTGCTGCAGTTGTGTGGCTGTTAGTACAGTAATTACAGTTGTTGGTGGCGCTTACCGCAACGTATATCATTTCTTTGGTAAGTGAATCGAGTGCACCATCTGCCATGACAGATTTCACCCCATTCCAAGTCCTTTTCAGCAGTTCCGGTTGGGTGGCAAGTGCTTTCCAAAAATTGTTGACCCAATTTGAGCCCCTTGTAGCCATAATGTCCTCATAGACTGATAAAACTTCCTCTGTTGCATCTTCGTATTCTATTAGTGGGGTTATGCTCATTGTGTAGCTCCATAATTAAAATTCAGATATTTTAGCGGTAACTTGAGATCATAAGTTTGAAAGCTGATTGGTAACTTCATCTAGCAATAGCGCTATGCGAGTGCCGATTTATTGGAACCAGGAAATAGATTAGTCTTCAGAAATGCCCATCGACATAACCCGATCTATCTTTATGGTATACCTGTTGCTACTCCAACTCTCGAAACTTGCAACATATTCGTCCCCACCTTTTACGCCCAAATATCTCCTGGATATGGGGCGGAGTTCTTGTTCCATATCACCTTTTGCGACGTCAGATATCTGCCCTGCGATACTCACGTATCTGTAAGGTGCGGTTTCTGTTTGCACTACAAGGGAGACTGGAGTGCCAGTTTCCATTAATTTCCCTTTCTGTGTTTTAGGATCTGCCATAAACCAGAGAGTGTCATTAGGCTCATATTGGTACCAGATGGGAGTTGAATGTGGGGCCCTTTTCTCACGGTGGATTGCCAATATAGCAATATGGACTTCCGATAGAAAATCAGCTATTAATTTGTTAATCACAAGTCAGCTCCTTTCGTTATGCTGTGTACCTGTTTATCCAGGAAAGCATTCTCGTTAAGTACTCTTTCCGCATTTTAAGATTTCCTGTCCGCATGAACCCATGGTTTTGGCCTGGGAAGCGAACAAATTCGACTACCTTTCTTAATCTTTTCAGCGTCACGAAGTACTCTTCACTTTGTGAGATTGGAACCCTGTAATCCGAGTCGCCATGCATAAGTAGGGCAGGAGTACTAACATTTTCTGCGTAGCTTAATGGTGATCTAAAATCGTATTCTTCTTTAATCTCTGTTCTGGTTCCACCCATCTGCCTCTCACCAAAATTAACCCCTATGTCTGCAGTTCCGTAAAAAGATGCAAGATTAGTTACGGGTGCCCCGATCACAGCACATCTGAATCGGTCGGTATGACCAATCGCCCATGAACTCATAAATCCACCATAGCTATATCCAGTAACGGCGAGTCTTTCAGTATCAACATAATCTTGCACGCACATGTGATCGAGAGAGGCCATGATGTCGTTGTAATCCTCACCGCCCCAGTCTCCGAGCACGGGCAGCATGTAATCTCTCCCGTATGTTGAGGTACCTCTCGGGTTTACCGCCAGGACGAGATATCCGTTCGATGAAAGTAACTGCCTGGTTATATCAAAGGAGTTAGCGAATAACCCGTGAGGGCCGCCATGAATATTTACTACAAGGGGATATTTTTTTGATGGGTCAAACCCCGTCGGATAAAGTAATACTGACTCGATATCCAGCCCAGATCTATTCAAAGAAAACCTGTCGGTTTTACCAACCATCCGTTCTGAAAAATACTCAGAGTTAAGGTCGCTTACCATCTGTAATGAATCATCTGAGAGGGTTCCTTGAAAGACTTCGTGAGGCCTTTCAGGTGTCGAGTAAATGCATGCGAATCGCTTACGTGAATTGTCGAATTCACAGGCTGTTAGCTGTCCTCCCAGATCGACTACTTTATTCTGACCGGATTCACCAATTTTTGCCTCATAAATGTGTGATTCAGCGCCAGATTGGCCTGCAAATAAAATGACTCCGTTTTTATCGATAAGTAAGGGAGACCCAATTTTTGCAGGATGGTTTCCGCCAATAGGAGCGACGTTATCATCGGTAACTCTGACTGGATCAGAGTCAGATGAGAGTATGAAGACAGATCCCTGGTAATAACTGTGAAGTCGAAAATCCTCAGATCCAATAACTGCAAGAGAATTGCCATCTGGAAGCCAGCTAACTGAACACGCATCAGCGAGTCCTTTAGACCAGCAATCAGTTTTGCCTGAAGATAAATCTAATACCTTTACTTCGTTTCCGGCCTGAAAATCTCGCTCTGGCATCGCGTCTGAAATGAAAGCGAGCCTCGAGCCATCAGGTGACCATGAGGGTATTCCTTGATCTCCGTCATCAGAGGTGAGTTGTTTTGATCCTTTGGTAGATATATCAACGTCAAAGATCTGGGTAACACTGTTGCCGCGCCAGCGCAGTTCATCATGCCTGTACCTTATCCTTGATACAGGAACTACCTGGATTTCATCATCGTCGCTTTCACCATCATAATCAGGATTGACATCTGCGACCGCGGCAAATCCTGTACTGTCAGGTTTCCACGAGAAATCCCTTACGCTCTCTGGCAGCGAAGTGACCATGCTAGCTTCACCCCCAGACATCGGTAATACCCAGATCTGTTTTTCCCCTTTTAAATCATCTCTCAAAAAGGCAATTGATGAGCCATCTGGTGAGAATTTAGGATTCCCGTCTGTATGACCACTCGTTAATTCCCTAGGGGCAGAATCTGAGTCCTTTATATCTTTGATCCAAAGGGAATTAGTTAACTTTTCTGACTTGATGTCCGGTTTGGAAACTCCGTACACAGTCAGGTTTCCATCAGGCGAAATGGATACTCCGGTAGGATTTGCTAGTTCATAACCGATATCCGGAGTTATTGGTTTTTGCGTCACCTTGCCCTCTCTGAAGTTTTTGTCAGTATATTTACCTTGGGACAGATATTTTTTTTGGTACAGCCTGACGCAAGGGTTCGATGTATTGGACTCCAAATTCGCAGCATGCTCCCACTATTTGAACTCCCTGATCAACCCACGCTTTTGCGGCATCAATGTAATCTTCCACGGATTCTTCATTTTCTATGGAGTGGTTATGCCATTTTGCTAAAGCGGCGGATTGCCTTCCCGCATCAGGATATACCATCACAGGGCCTGACCATTCCTTTAAAATCACTTTTACTGCCCTGTTGGCAATGGCGATTCTTGTATGGAAAATGGAGATCACATCTGGAGCAACCGGAATAGCTTCATTTACAGCTTCACTTAATGTTAAATCTTTCATGGTTCGGGATCCCTCATAAGGAGTGCCTTCTGCGATATCTGTGGTGTTCTGCTGCCCTCCGGCCATAATAGTATCCTTTGAATCGATATATGCATTGAAGCCGATCCAAACTGGTAGGCCTGTTTCCTTTGCTGCCTTCGCCTGAATAATCCTGGCTTCATTATCACGACCCATGGCTTCCACGATGAAGAAATCCACACCTGCTTCTGCCATGATGCCGGTGACCTCACCGTAGTATTGTTTTAATTCTTCAGCAGATACCTGAGGACTCGACGAAAATGCTCCAAATCCTATTTCGCCTGTTCGAGGATCTCTTCCTGTTATATGGCTGGATAATGAACCAGCAACGTATATGTCTCGACCATTGGAGGCTCTTTCCCTTGCTTCCTGAGCTAGGTGAACAGCACGGGCATTTATTTCTCTCACAAAGTCCCCATAGCCCGCGCGTTCGAGGGTTGGACGCAGAGTAGACCAGGTATTTGTGGTGATAATGTCTGATCCAGCCCTAATATGGCGTTCATGCATCTGAACGACACTCGAGGGATGAGTGTAATTTGCAGGGCCGCTCCATGCCACAAAGTCCATAGGTACCCCCATGGATTGAAGTTCAGTACTTACCGCGGCATCGTGAATTATCGTGTCTCCTCGGTCTAGTCGGGCCTTAAGATCCTTGTAGCCTGCCATTTTTCTTGTCTCCTCAGGACTGGTGGAATTACCTCCTATACATAATACCTATCGGGGTGATGTATGGCATACTCTAAAAACTAGAAATTTTGGATTCAGATGATGAAAATTACAAAAATCAATACATATCATGCAAGCGATGGTCGGCGCAATAATATTTTTGTCGAAGTGGAGACCGATCAAGGTATCACCGGAACCGGTGAGGCATATTCTATTGGACCCGATAAAAGCGTTATTTCCATGCTGTGGGAAATGGAGCCATGGTTTGTTGGCCAGGACCCTGCCCGAATTGAATGGTTACTAAGGCGTGCCAAAAATACGATGCGTTTTCCTTTAGGTCAGGTAGGGTGGTCAGCGATCTCTGCAATTGATATCGCTCTCTGGGATATTGCCGGTAAAGTTGCAGGGGTTCCTGTCTATGTTTTGCTTGGTGGTAAGACCAGGGACAAAGTTCGTGTTTACCATGCAATATATGGGGATTCACCACCTCTGTTGGCCGAAAACGCCCGGCAGCTACTTGCTGAAGGATATTCCGCCTTTAAAACCAGTCCTGTACCAAGTAATTGGAGAGAGTTGCCATGGCGAGAGGTTCTTCATATAGCTGATGAAAGAATGAGAACAATCAGAGATGCAATTGGGGATAGCCCTGACCTCGCGGTCGATGTCCATGTCGCTATAAGAGAAACTTCACAGGCTTTGGAACTTGTAAGGGTAATAACACCATATAAATTGATGTTTATTGAAGAACCAGCGGGAGCGGAATTGATCCAATCCAGCGCCGAACTCCGTAAAAATTTCCGTGTTGCCTTGGCAACCGGTGAAAACCTCTATGGCATACATCGGTTCACCGAACTATTGAATGCTGATGCCGTTGATATTATTCAACCGGACATTCTTTGTTGCGGCGGGTTCCTCGAAGCAAAAAAAATAGCTGCGATTGCCGAAGCTCATTACGTGACAGTTGCCCCTCACAACCCGCTTGGCCTCATATCCACAGCGGCGGGTGTGCATCATGCGGCTTCAATAAATAATTTCGCAATCTTGGAATGGCATGGTGATCATAAGAAGAAGAAATCAGAATTTATCAATGAATCATGGGAGCCCAAAGACGGATATTTTGAGCTGCCAACAGTCTCTGGTATAGGTATGACTTTAAACCATGAATCTATAGCGGCGAACCCCCCCCAACACTGGGATAGAGGATTTGCATCTTATAGTGACGGATCTCCAGGGTTTCTCTAAGTTGGGAGATTAATTAAGAGAGTAAAACGCTATGAAAATCACCGAAATAAAATGCCTAGTTTCAACAGATGAATCATCAGGCCATAATCTTGCCTACGTCAAGACTCTCACTGACGAAGGGATTCACGGAGTAGGTGAGGTATACCATGTTGGACCTGATATGGCCTCACCCTATTGGGTTCAGTACTTTGAGGAACAATTGAAAGGTCAGGACCCAATGGAAATTGAACGTAACTGGGCGCTTTGCTATCAAGGCGCTAGGTTTCCGATAGGTTCCTCAGGCCTGGCAGCGCTTTCCGCCATAGATCAATCTCTCTGGGATATAACAGGGAAAGCGTTTGATAAACCGGTATATGAACTTTTTGGAGGGCGGGTAAGAGATAAGATCAGGGCTTATTTTGATATTCATGGTGATACTCCGGAGCAGCTTGCAGAGGATGCCAAGTTAAACGTTGATAAAGGTTTTACAGCCCTAAAGGCAAGTCCCTTATCTCCTGCGTGGCGGGAGATGAGATGGAACGATGCCTTGGCTGATGCAAGAGAGCGATTCAAAGCTGTTCGGGTTGCGGTGGGAGACCATGTTGACGTTGGATTCGATGCCCATGCAGCCATTTTCGAGCCCATACGAGTGCTTGAACTTACTGATGTGATGATGGAATTCAATCCTTGGTTCATGGAAGAGCCTATACGGATGGAAAACAGGCATGAGATGGGAGAGTTGAGGAAAAAGATGCCTTGTGCTTTGGCAACCGGCGAATGTCTCTATACCAAATTCGAGTTATCGGAATTGATAAGAGAAAGGGGCGTGGACATTCTTCAGCCCGAGGTTTGTATTGTTGGAGGATTGACTGAGATGCGAAAGATAGCCTTCATTGCCGAAGCACACGACTTGGTGATTGCACCGCACAACCCAATGGGACCCCTTGCA
Source organism: Dehalococcoidia bacterium UBA6495 (assembly GCA_002435305.1). Classification (GTDB taxonomy): domain Bacteria; phylum Chloroflexota; class Dehalococcoidia; order Lucifugimonadales; family UBA826; genus UBA11996. The sequence continues at coordinate 1,330 of DJMH01000063.1, read as the reverse complement.
ACAGTATCAAATCTTCATTTCGACACCGCCACATTGAATTTTCTTGTTCAGGAATCTCGAAAATTTACCCCAGCTGAGATGGCATCAGTCACCCATGTGAGTGATGTAGTCGATGGATATTTTCCCATACCAGAAGGCCCTGGCCTTGGTATAGATATTGCCGAAGCACGGTTCCAGGAATTTCCATATAAGGCCTCTTTCCACAGAGGAGATAGGGTGAATCCGGATAATTCGATTGCTTATATCTAGGTAGGCTCAGACTAATTGTTCCTGCCTAGTGTCTTGTGAGTCTCTCGGACTGCGTTTTGCATTTCCCTCATAAGGATTGCTGGCGGCTGGGGGGCAACATTTGCATATCCGACACCGAGTTCCACTAGCTCTTGTGCAGTCAGAGGGAAAGCTGGGTGATTCATAGGCATCTGTAGTTTAGTGTTTCCAGAGCCCTTAACTTCACTGGCTATTCTCTCCACCTCTGATCGTAATTTAGGGTCTGCGGGATCGGTAACTCCCAGAGTCTGGGAAAGGTCTGTTGGGCCAAGAGCGACTAAATCGACTCCTTCGAGAGCGGCAATTTCTGATACCTCGGAAATTGCTTTTGCATCCTCAGTCATAACAGATAGAAGTATTTCTTCATTGGAAGTGCGTACGTGGTCACCCCATCCGACCGAGCCAAACCTTGCTGCTCGGGTTGATCCTGCGCCTCCCCTTGATCCCACTGGAGGATATTTGACTGCTTCAACAGCCTTTTTTGCACCTTTCAGACCGTCCACGTGAGGGATAACGATCCCTTGAGCTCCCATGTCTAAGACCCTCAATATGAAGCCGGGATCGCTGTCGGCCACCCGAACTATTGGTGTTATGTCAACCAGGTCTGCAGCCACGATCATTTGTTGAACCAAGGAGAGATCAAAAGCAGTATGTTCCATGTCAATAAATACAGCATCAAACCCGGATATACCTATGATTTCCACAATTTGAGGGTCTGTGAGAGCTACGTAGGCTCCCAATGCTAATTGTCCCGAATTCATTATTTGTTTGACCCTGTTCGCTCTCAAATCACCCTCCACTGGCACCTGAAAATTTCATTATATGGCATACTCTTTGAAAAGATAGCAACCGATACGATGGAGATAGTCATATGTTGGATGTACTCATACATAGCGGGACCATAATGGACGGGACTGGTAATGTTGGCTATTCGGGAGCTGTTGGGATAAGTGGAGATTCTCTCTCGGTACATATGGGAGATGTCTCTCATCTTGAAGCCGTTAGAAAAATCGATGCGGCCGGCTACGTCGTTAGCCCAGGATTTATTGATCTACATTCCCAT
>DJMH01000005.1:11145-13515 GCA_002435305.1 Dehalococcoidia bacterium UBA6495 | reverse complement strand
AGATAAAGCAGCCATGGGTGGTTTTGATAAGGGACATTTCCAAAAGATGGACAAGGAAGCTGTGTCTGGATTTACTGGGGATCAACTGGCGAACATAGAATTTGAAGCTATGGGAGGTTTTAATAAAGACCATCTAAAAAATATAGAAGATATATCTGTGTCAAAATTGAAGAAAGAGCATCTGGAAAATCTAGATCCTGACGCTGCCGAGGGGCTTTCCGGGGGTCACATCAAGAATTTGGATCCCGATGCGGTCAAAGGATTTAACCGGAAACATATGAAGAGGATTTCTCAAGAAGCCTTGGCTGACATCAATGTCGAGCAGGTTAAGAACCTCAACCAAGGCTCGAAGGAAGGTTTAAAGGATAGTGTTTCTTCATTTGAGAGTTTTGATATTTCGGTGAAAAAAGAACTCGTTAAAGATAAAGTCAGATTATTAGGAGGGGTCGGATCGTTCTCCGAATTCATTACACAAAGAATGGATTCTGACCCTGGAGCCTCCGATCAAAAGGCAGAATCTGGATGGGATTTAGAGGTACTAAACAAAGTAAAAAATGCCTCCGCAGACAAAGGGACCGTTGGTTCTACCAGTGCTGAAATAAAGGGAATTTTTGGTGGAGACAGCAGTAAAGGAAATGTCTTGGAGGAAGGGGCAACATCTCGGATCAAAGCCAAATTCGGTAAGCTCAAGATATTCAAAGCTGATAAGTAGTCTAATTTGAGGAATGAATTTGCTTTTGCTGAAGCGGTTAAATTATTTTTCTGTCCTTCCTCGATTTGACATGAAAGTAAAGGAAAGGTAAAGTTTGCGCCCAATGAAACCGCACGAATTAAGTCAGGATTACAACATAACTTTCGCGCATATGATGTGTTGCGTTATGGGAAGCTGTATGACTTGATTCAGCGGGGAATCGATAAAACAAAACCCCTCCTGAGTCATTAGGCGGGGTTTTTTTTTGCCCAATGGATTTATTGAAAGTTCAGATATTTAAATCAGATGAAGTTCCAAAATTTAAGGAGATACCATGAGTGAACAGAGATTTGAAACCTTGCAATTACATGCCGGTCAAACCCCAGATCCAACGACTAATGCACGCGCTGTCCCAATATATCAAACGACTTCCTATGTGTTTGATAATGCGGAACATGGAGCTAATCTTTTCGCGCTGAAAGAATTCGGGAACATTTATACACGCATTATGAATCCCACCACAGACGTGTTTGAGAAAAGGGTAGCCGCATTGGAAGGGGGAGTGATGGGACTGGCGACTGCTTCAGGACAGGCATCTCAATTTGCTGCAATTGCAAACATGATGCAGGCTGGAGATCACATGGTCTCCACCTCATACCTCTATGGTGGTACCTACAATCAATTCAAAGTGCAATTCCCAAGATTGGGCTTAGACGTAAGTTTTACGGACGGTGATGAACCCGAGAAATTCGAACCATTAATTAAAGAGAATACAAAGGCTCTTTATGTTGAATCTATGGGTAATCCAGAATTTAATATTCCAGATTTTAAGGCCCTTTCTGAATTAGCACATTCCCATGGGATACCTTTGGTTGTAGATAATACTTTGGGAGCTGCGGGAGCTCTTATAAGGCCGATTGACCATGGCGCAGATGTAATCGTCCAAAGTGCGACAAAATGGATAGGAGGCCATGGGACCAGCATTGCTGGGATAGTAGTGGATGCCGGGACATTTGATTGGGGTAATGGGAAATTTCCCCTCTTTACAGAACCCAGCGAAGCCTATCACGGTTTGGTCCACTGGGATGCATTTGGTTTTGGCAGTGATATTTGCAAAATGCTGGGGGTTCCTGAAGACAGAAATATAGCTTTTGGACTAAGGTCTAGGATAGAAGTCCTTAGAGATTATGGTGCTGCGATTAGTCCTTTTAATTCATTCCTATTGCTTCAAGGTTTAGAGACATTGTCTTTGAGGGTGGAACGGCATGGTACGAATGCTCTTGATCTCGCTAAATGGTTGGAATCTAACCCAAAGGTTGAATCCGTAAATTATCCTGGATTGGATTCTAGTCCATATAAAGCGGCTGCTGAGAGATATCTGGAGAGAGGATATGGTTCAATGCTGACTGTAAGTCTCAAAGGTGGTTACGAAAATGCAGTTAAATTTATTGATAATCTTCAATTGGCAAGTCACCTGGCCAATGTAGGAGATGCCAAAACATTGGTAATTCATCCTGCTTCAACGACTCATCAGCAGTTGTCTGAAGAAGAACAATTATCTTCGGGGGTTGAGCCTACAATGGTTAGAGTCTCTGTAGGGCTCGAGCATATCGATGATATTAAAGAAGATTTCCAACAAGCTTTGGATTCTATAAACTAGGGGATTATAGAGTCGCATG
>DJMH01000005.1:10365-10798 GCA_002435305.1 Dehalococcoidia bacterium UBA6495 | reverse complement strand
CATGCGACTCTAAATTAGCCTCAAGGTGTGTAATGGCTCTTGTAGTAAGACCGGATTATCACGCAATACCTACCATAGAAAAAAATGGCCTAAACTGGATTTCAACAACGGAATCCGTCAGGCAGGGCCAAAAACCATTGCGTATCGGAATATTGAACATCATGCCTCTTGGTGAGCAATATGAGATGAACATATTGAATCCTTTGGGCTTGTCTCTTGTAGATATCGAACCTGTGTGGATAAAGCTTGAATCTCACTCGTATAAAACATGGCCAGAAGGCCATGTTGAACGTCTGTACGCTACTTATTCTGAGGCTGTCCAAGAAAAGAAGCTGGACGGACTAATAGTGACTGGGGCCCCAGTTGAACACCTGGATTTTGAAGAAGTCAATTATTGGGATGAAATATCGGATCTTATTGGAGATGCGAAAGA
>DJMH01000005.1:3617-9980 GCA_002435305.1 Dehalococcoidia bacterium UBA6495 | reverse complement strand
TCAGGGGTTGAAAAAATAACCTTTGAAACAAAATTATTTGGAGTTTATGAATTGGATAATTTGACCTTTAATCATCCGATCATGGGGGCCCTGGATGACAAATTTGTATGCCCGCAGAGCAGGTTTGCTGGTTTTGAAGATCAAGCGGTAGTAGACGCTGTTACTAGAGGGGATGTCAATGCTTTGGCATATGGAAGGGAATCAGGCTACACGATTCTTGAGACCCCTGATCATAAACAGTTAATGCACATAGGACACCCTGAATATAACAAAGGACGTCTGGCCTATGAAGCTAGGCGCGATCAAGGAAACCCGAAGATACCCAATATTGAAAATTTTGACTTCGACAAGCCATTGAATAGATGGCGTATGCATAGAAACACTTTTTTCCAAAGATGGATTAATTTTGTCACTCAAGAATCCAAAAGCTAGGCTAAATGACCCGATGCTAATAATCTAAGACTTGATATACCCAAACTTGATGCATAACGTCAGGTTCTCCAACGGGCAACGGTCTGAATTCTTCACTAACCTCTATAACTTTCCAGAAATTTTTCGTTACCATCTCTTCTTGTTTTTCTTTGAATCCATTATTTAAATACACATCAGTCCGTATTGTGAATACAATATACCCGTTGGGTTTTGTGATTCTCACCAGTTCGTCAAAGGATTCAGGGGTGGCATGCCCTAGGGTCATTACTCCCACACTGATCACGGCGTCGAATGCAGCAGAATCATAATCCAGAGGTTCACCAAGGGTCATTTGATCAAGCTGTGTGTAAACACCTTTCCGGTCAGCCTGTTCCAGCATACCTCTCGACATATCCATTCCAGTTAAATTTTGAAATCCGTGTGTAGCTAACGCCACGCCAACTAGGCCGGTTCCTGCTCCGGCATCAAGCACGAACGAGCCGGGCCCAATATGTTTGGCTAGGAAATCGGCGGCTGTTTTGGGTGCAGTCCACCCGAAATCTTCTGTCAAATCTTTATCGTAATCTTTGGACCACTCGTCGTACCTTTTAGTTAATTCTGAGTTATTCCTTGAGGAATAAACCCATTGGACCCGGTTCTGATTTTGTTCCGGCATTTATGTCCTCAAATATTCCTAATGTGGTTTTACTATACTTATCGGTTAGGTTAACAGAATGTGTCTTCATGATTTCTTTTACTATGTAAGTTGATGTATTAACATGAGTCACGTTTGATAGGAGGAACAATGAAAATAGGTATTAGTATGAGTGCGACGGCCTCGATGGGAGATTTCGGGGCAATAGCCAGTAAGATTGAAGATTTAGGTTTCGATTCAGTATGGTTACCAGAGCATCCGGTAATGCCTGTAAATCATAAATCTGTCTACGGAGGAACTCCTGATGGATCAATCCCGAAGCAGATGTATCTCGGGGTCAACCCCTTGATTGCTCTTTCTAGAGCGTCATCTGTAACCACAAATTTAGGAATCGGAACGGCCGTCAATTTAATTACAGAACATAATCCTTTGGACTTAGCCAAACTAATAGCTACATTGGATTTTTATTCAGGTGGTAGGTTTTTATTTGGAATAGGTACGGGATGGTTTAAAGAGGAGGCTGAAATTATGGGGGCTGATTTTGATCACAGATGGACCCAGGCTAGAGAATATGTTTTAGCTATGAAGGAAATTTGGACCAAAGAAGAGGCTGAATTTCATGGTAAATATATAGATTTCCCTCCCATAATTTGCAATCCTAAACCAGCTCAAGATCCTCACCCACCGGTGTTGTTGGGAGGGAACGCCAAAAATGTTTTGAAACGGGTAGTAAAGTGGGGTGATGGATGGCTTCCTATTAGACTATCTCCCGAAGATATTATTGAGGCCAAAAAAGAGCTTTTAAAACTTTGTGATGTTGAAGACCGGGACCCTTCTACCATTCAAATAACTATGCATAGTCTTCCTTCGGATAAAGGATTGATTTCGAGATTTGAAGAGGTCGGGGTCGATAGGGTGCTTGTGGGGGTCGCTTCTGCAACACAAGAAGAAATTTTTGAGGAGCTGGAAGCGATTGCCGAATCTATTTTGGTCAATATTTGATTATGTGGCCTAAGAATGAAAAGCAAAACCAGCTTTTGGAAAAATCCCAAAAAATAGCAAAGTACATATCTCCGACTTCTTTGAAACATGACCGTGATGGTTCATTTCCGCATGAGCATTTCCAATTTATGCGCGAAGTAGGATATCTAGCGGCAGCCGTTCCGGAAAGTTATGGTGGTCCAGGCTATGGGTTGACTGATATTCTTCTAGCCCAATTTGAAATTGGTACTGGGGATGGCTCTACTGCCTTAGCGGTAGGTATGCACCATATGGTGGTTGGAGCCGAGGCGATTGCCAGAAAATGGCCCGATACAATAAGGAAAAGAGTCTTTAGTGAAGTGGTTTCACGTGGTGCCCTCATTAACAACATTGCCTCTGAACCAGACTTGGGCTCACCTCAAGGGGGAGGAAGACCCTCCACCACCCTAATTCCTAAAGGGGAAGGTGAGTGGGATTTGGAAGGACGCAAAACTTGGTCCACATTGGCTCCGGAGTTAACATATGCCATAACTTTTGCAGCTGTGGAAGACGGGACGGGTGATACTGCACGGGTGTTGCAGAGGATGGATGCCAAAGGGGTTTCCGTAGAAGAGACTTGGGATTCAATGTCAATGCGCTCAACTGGATCTCATGACATCATTTACAAAGCCGTAAGGGTCAGGGATGAGGATTTTCTATTCAGATCGAAGCACAAGAGTTCTAACAGTGACCCGATTGGGGGCTCAGCTTGGTTTCCTCTCATGACGAGTGCCGCAAATTTAGGGGTTGCAAATGCAGCTCGAAATTATGCAATAAATTTTGCCATGAATCGAAAGCCAACGGGTGCATCGGGTCCGATATCAAAAATACCTCACGTCAGGGATCAAATCGGTCGTATGGAGTCCAAACTCATCATATCTAAAAGAGCTCTATTTTCTTTTTCAGAAGACTGGGAGAATTACCCTGAATCCCAACCAGAGCTTTTGCGGGAAATCGGTACTATTAAGACAAAATCCATCGATTCAGCGATAGAAATTACCGATCTAGCGATGAAGGTAGTCGGAGGAGTAGGATTAGAAAAATCGCGCCCACTTGAACGATATTTTAGAGATGTCCGGAGTGGGTTGTTTAATCCTCCTATTGAAGGTAGGGCTTTGGAACAATTAGCCTCGGAAATATTAGATTAGCCTAGTATGGAGTAATTACATGCCAATCCGCTTTATCCAAATGGCAGACCCTCAATTTGGGATGTTCTCTTCCATTAGCAAGTTGACGGAAGAGGAAGCAATTTCAAGGTCGCGTGAAGGATTGACCCTACGCTATGTGGAACAGGAATTTGATGGGTTTGCACCTGAAACAAAACTATTCACAAAGGCTATTAAGTACGCGAATGAATACAAACCTGATTTTGTAGTTATATGCGGAGATATGGTCAATGAAGCAGACTCAGATGATCAGAGAAAGGAACTGTTTAGGATAACTTCTCAATTAAACAAAGACATCCCGATCTACTGGGTGGCTGGGAACCATGATGTTGGTAATACTCCAACCCCAGAGACCTTGAATAGCTACAGAAAATTATTTGGTGAAGATAATTACTCATTTCAAATCGAAAATTATTATTTCATCACCATTAATAGCTCAATATGCTCGGACCCTTCCCTAATCCCCGGGGAATGGGATTCATTAATTGGGTTTTTAGAAAATGAACTCGAGAAAGCATCAAATATGGATGCAACCCATAAAATAGTTTTCCTTCATCACCCCTTGTTTTTAGAAACCCCAGATGAGCCAGATAATTATTTCGTTATCCCTTTCCCAAGGAGGCAGGAAATTATCTCTCTTTTGCATCGAAATAAGGCCTCTGCCGTGTTTTCGGGCCATCTTCATAGAAATAACTATCGAAACCTTAAGGGGATCGAATATGTTTCGACAGGCCCGGTTGGATATCCATTAGCCCACGACCCATCCGGTATTAGAATTGTCGATCTAGACGGTACGGGGTTAAGGCACCATTATTTGAGTTTGGAATAAACGGGATTTGCTTGAAATGGCATGATAACAGTTCATCTTCATATAAAATTAAAAGGAAATTGCGAGTAGTCCTAGAATGTCAAAATTTCGGGAACTTATTGGACCGGTCCCTAGGATTAGATTGGGTCGCATCTACTATCCCATAAGACCTTAGATTTCTGGGTTTGCCTGGGGAATAACCGAGATCACATCTTATTATCCCCCAGTCAGCGATCAGCCTACCAAATGTTTTTCTAGAACCTTAGGGTCAAACTCTACTCCTAGACCTGGCCCTGTGGGAATTTCTATATATCCATTCTCAAAGACTATAGGATCCCTAAATATTTTCTTATGCAAAGATCCTTGGTTTGCTTCAGCAATCATAAAGTTTGGGGAACAAGTAGCCACCTGTATGGCCGCTGCGGCTGCCACGGGCCCACAATACATATGAGGTGCAATTACTGCATAGCTTGCCTCTGCCATAGCAGCAACTTTTTTCCCTACTAATATTCCTCCTGCTTGACCAATATCAATCTGAATAATCTGTGCCGCCTGCTTTCTCAATAACTCAGAAAACTGAAAGATAGTGGCTAACCTCTCACCAGTAGCAATTGGAATGCTAGTATGAGCAGCTACTCTAGCCATCTCGTCTATATTTTCAGGTGAAACAGGTTCTTCAAACCAAAATGGTTGGTATGGTTCTATCGCCTTTGCAACTCTTATTGCACTGTAGGTCGTTAACTGTCCATGGGTACCTAGCCCAACCTCAAGTTCATCGCCTACAGCAGACCTTATACTCTTGAAAATATTTTCCGCATAAGTTATTTCTTTTAAACTTATATCTCTAGGAACACCAGTTATCGGATGAAAAGGATCAAACTTACATGCAGTATTACCTTCTTTGAGTAACTGCTCCGCAACAGCTCCTGCATTTTCAGGTTTCCCTTCGGGTATAGGCGGCATGTAAGCATACGCTCTGAGCTTATCCCAACACTTCCCACCAAGCATATTGTAAATTGGTTGATTATTAGCTTTACCTACAATATCCCATAAGGCCATCTCTATTCCTGATATAACCATCCCGAAGTGTAGACTGGGTAATCTGTAATCATGTCTACCGGCATACATATCGTAGTAAATCTTTTCAATATTGAAGGGATCTTGACCTATAACAAAAGCCTCAACAGTTTCGTGAACTAACTCTATTTGAGATTTAAAATCCTTCCAGGTCATTTTTCCAGTGAAAGAGCTTCCAGTGAGTTTTTCTCCGATTCCCACTATTCCTTCATCGGTAGATAGTTCCAAAATAAGGAAGTATTTACCGCCAACGTACCATTGTTCAGTTTGGCCGCCTCCGCCAGTTCTTACTCCTGCTTCATTTTCGATAACATAAGTCTTTACACCTGTTACTTTCATAGGTTCTCCCGTTTTTCCAAAATTCACGAAGTCAAACGACCTTATATTGGGTTGGGTTTAGTGTCAATATCGTCTATTTGAGGATTAATGGTGAGTGTCAGTTGATTTCACCAGTGCCAGCTTTCCAAGGCATTAGTCCATTCGTTACTCTTTGAAATCAGCCGAGTTTTAGTACGCTCTATGATAACCACCGTCAGGATAATCAATACGCCCACTCCCAAAGCCACCAACGCCCCGTTCAAACCTGATAGTAGGAAAGCAACTTGATAAAGGATATTGAGTATGAATGTTAATATTCCGCCGATAAAGACGGTTTTGAATTTTGCAAACAACCCCCATAGTGTTAGTAACACACCTTCAATTCCAGTGAGTAGCACAAAGAAAAGAACGTTTTCTTGTGAATATAGTGAAGACTGGAGAAATGAGGAGCAACCTAAGATTAGAACCCCCAGTATATTGGCTGTGGTACTAAGGTTCGGTTTTGCATTACTTCGCCGAACCTCGAAGAAAGCTAAAGTTAAGAGATATAAGCCTGCAGGAATAGTGTAGTACTGGATACCTGATAAATCTCTTCCAAGTACTTGTATATACCAGCTAATTAATAAAGAAATTGCCGCAATGTAACCATTGGTCAAATTGCGCTCATTAATTGCTTTCCCAAGATAGAGTAATCCCAAGATGGAAATAACTGATGTTGGGACAAGTAAATTTTCACCAGATCCTTGGAATTCAAAGAGGAAAGATAAAAACGTGAATCCTGCGGCAAATAATGCTGTGCGGTGAGCAGAGTTGTTTAGAGGATTGATCCATATTGCTAGATGAGGTTCTGTCCTAAAGGTGAGAAATTTTCTGATCCCGATTGCGAGCCACCAAAAAACAAAACCTTG
>DJMH01000005.1:0-3225 GCA_002435305.1 Dehalococcoidia bacterium UBA6495 | reverse complement strand
GCAAAAATATTTACTAGGAATATCAAGCCCATAGTGAGATAGGGTATGAAGCGGGATTTACTAATTGTAGCGACTAAAATAGAAAGTATGGCGTATATCACACATACAGTTAACCCCTCCCAGCTATCCCAAGTGTCCCAGCCAGATAACGCAATACTGAGTAGGGCATCGAAAAGTACAGCCATACCAACTGGAACATAAATTGGTAGCAAGGAGCGATAGTTTCTGTTGTTGGAATTGAGTTCGTTCTGGAAACATAGGGAGATAAAGAGGGCATAAAATACAGCGAAAGCAGAAAGTAGTAATCCAGCGACATTAGTACTTATTTCAAATTCGGAATAGGTTAATGTTGTGTAAACGGCAGCATGCATTGCCACGGAGCAAAGATAAAGCCATATACGGTTTTGGCCTCTAATAACTGCCAATCCAAATCCTGTCGAACTAATCCACCAAACTACAGGTACGAAAAATGGCAACCAGGATTGAATTTCAAAAACAAATCGAAGTACGGAAATTATCCATATGGGTATTAGTAACATGGCAGCAAATTTTGCGACGATATGAAATTTAGATAATGAGATAGACCGTTCAGGCATCACCTTATTAAAGGTTAATTTTGGTGGTAGCCGTAAGAATAACTTTAAGGAGACCAACTTAGGTTTGATGTAGGCATGGCGTAGCAACTTTGAAACCGACAGTAGAGACAGAATGATAATTGGCAGAGTAGTCACATAGGATTTGGTAACTATTCCTGATAGCTCTCCTTCCTGATCCTGTGGCAGCGATAAAATTAGAGAGGTGAATATAAGTAAAATTGACCAAGAAATAACTCCAGTGGCAGTGTTGAATTTGCCTTTGATCAACCGCAAGCCCAAAAGCCCGGCTGCGGCAAGTAAGGCTGCTACCAATGGGCGGAAAGGCTGTGTATCGCAAAATCCACAGTCAATGAAAGATATCGATAAATACTCTGGGATTGATGATAAGAAATATAAGCTGCCTGCTATGAGAGGTAGGACTGGGATCCACAGCCAAAGAGTTCCTTGCCATTTATTGGCCATCCAAAAAGCAATTACAGCTCCTATGATCATGCTGGTTACACTTGTCCACGTAGGAACATCGGAAGGCATAGAAACGAAAATGATTGTAAGGAGAGAAACCAAAAACCAAGGACGAAGTATCGGCCACTCTCGTTCTATTTTATTTAATTCACTAAACCTTAGTTTGAGACCTATATAAAAATATATAAGTCCGATTGGGCCGAGAATTATTTTGATGTACGGGGCGGTATGGCCTATCCAGCTATAAAAAAACAAATACGCGGACACAGGGAGGAACAATGCGGCTACATGCTCTAGCCAACGAACTCCGCTGAATCTAATGCCTAAAACGCAGCTGACTGCTGTTAGAAAGAAAGAAAAAGCTATTGGGCCAGGATGTTGAACTGAATTTCCAAGATAATTTGCGGTGAGAATGAGAGGAGATGTAATTCCTATCGCAAGCGCTGTCCATAACAGTTGATCTATAGCATTAGTTTGATTGAGGCTATAAATATATTTTCTCAGACACAGAATAATCAATGCGATTAAGGGTAGTGCGACGATTGCCCATTCCCATAATTCCCACCTATTCCCAAATGAGGCAATAATTAAAACTGAGGTTATGGTAGATAATATTGCGGCACCTTGTGTCAATATATGACCTTGGTATCTGTATGCAAGAATAAGCCATATAGGTGTTGCTATCCCGCCGACCATCAGCCATGCCAATGGCTGCAAATTTATTTGTAGGTCAATCCCTGGTATTCGGGGATATTCCGTAAGAGGATCAAATGTCAGATAAGCAAGCATTCCAGCGGCGAATATGGACCACACAGCACCAATAGTAATAAAGGCAAGGCCAGATAGATGAAGACCAATCTTCCATTTCACTATGTGGCCAATCATGATGAAAGCCAGCATTTGCCCCGTTGCTAACAAAACCAAATAAGGTCGCAAATTTTGATCTGACCACCAATTTACTAATAGAACTAGTGAACTTACTGTCATAAGTAATATTCCTAGGCCAAGAAAAGTGGACATGGCATTTTCTGAGAAAAGAGTTGTCCAAAGGCGAGACCAACCAAAGAATGGTGGTCTCGATTCTTCTACAACCGACGAATCTGTGCTTTCTAGGTTTGGCTGAGGGCTAACGGTGATCCTTTTGGATTCGTTATCTGATGTGATCTCAAGGTCATGGGACCTTATGATATCCAATAATCCTGAATCTGATTGGGGCCAATTGTCTGACTCTAGAACTTCCTGTAATAAATTAGACAAATACTCGATCCGAGTTGGAGTTTTAAATTTAGATTCAGATTCGAGGATATGATTTAAAGATATCAGGAGTTCTGATTTACGATTTTCAAGGTTAGCCTTGATATCATCGAGCGCTTCTTTTTCAGAGCTTCTAAGGGCATCTATAGAAAAAAATACGTTCCGTAATTCTTCCAGAACCATATTAAGAGTGGTGTTTGGGGTCGACATGGGTTTTCTTAGATGTTCTTCTGGGGTAGTTGAAACAGAATGGCTAGAGATATTTTCTGTAGTTAAACTGATCCCGCAACTTGTACAGAATAGATTCGAACCAGGGTTGTCGTGACCGCAGTTTTCACATCTAGCCATATGATTGTCCTTCGTCTATTTTCAACAGCCGTGATCTTGAAACCACTTGGAACCATTATTGCAAGAAAACGAACCGGGGCTATGCGAATTTTGGAACAATTATTAAGAAGATTACTAATGTTAAATACTGTACCCGGTGGGTTGCACTAAACCAGGTGGCTTTTCTTGCGGATTTAATCAGAGATAGCTATGAGATAGGAGGACAAGCCAGCGGATCCTGATTCGAACCTCTCATAATATTGATTTGATGGACCCATGGACATTCCCTTATGAAATGTTTCCGTATCGAGCCATTTTTTCCCATCTTTTGCTAAAAAAACTATTCGGTCCAAATCAATAGATTCTGATTCTAACCATTCTTTATTCAAATCAAAAGCGATCACTGTGAAAATGTTCTCATCCACACCGAATTTGAGATTAAGTTCGAGAGAACGCAAAACAAGAACATCATCAGGAACATTTTCAATCTCATCACCTTTCAGGTCGGTTAATGTTATTGAATCTGACTGCCCGAGATTAGCCTCGAATAGAGACACTTTTGAAATGTGAGAAAGACCTGGATCAC
>DJMH01000106.1 GCA_002435305.1 Dehalococcoidia bacterium UBA6495 | reverse complement strand
CCCGTTCACGTTAGTAGATATTTCTGCACCTTTGAAGCCTTCTCCTATAGCCCACCTTAATTCAGATACCGCCTTGTCTACATTCTGCAAAGGGACGTTAGCCAGCGCCTGAAACCGGTTGGGATCATGAGCTACATAGTCCATTAAATCCTCATTCACCGACCTCGCGCTTTGAGCCCCCTCATCGGGATCAAGGTGATAGTTAAAGAAATATGGAGGAGTAGATACAACTTGCATATCTACGTTTATGGAATCCATAAGTTTCAGTCGGTCATCCATGCTGAGGCGCCAGTTAGGTTCAATAGGTCCGGCAAATCGGTTCATAGTATCTACATAGGAATTCCCACCTTTCTCAACAAGCTTGGCACCAAACCAACTCTGCCCTTTATCAGATGCGTTCCAAAATTGTGTCGGAATCACATGGCTATGGATATCAATATTCATATGTTTACCTTAATTCACTTTATATCCCTTCGGTGCACTGGCCGTCATATCAACGTCACCGGGAAGATATAGAGCTCCACCTTGCTCACTTTTCATCTCTCCCCTATCGATGAGAGTTCGACCTCTTTGCATTGAATACACAGGCTTACCTAATATTTCCTTACCTTCAAACATTGTGAAATCTGCCTTACAGTGCTGTGCTTCGGCCGAGAGGACATGTTTCATAGCAGGGTCAAACAAGACTATATCGGCATCAGAACCAACAGTTATGCTTCCTTTCTGAGGATACAGTCCAAATATTTTGGCAGGGTTTTCACACATCACTTGAACGAGCCTCATCATAGTAATGCGCCCCTGATTAACCCCTTCTTCATAAACAACTGGCAACATCTGTTCTGTCCAGTTGCCGCCGAAACTAGCCTCAAAAATACTGCCATTTTCATCAATCTCACCTACCGCCTCCATCGCGCCTGAACTTCTACCACCAGAATATTTATGAGCTTTACTAAAGCCACAAAAATCACTTGCAATGGTATCTATCACATTGTTTTGTAACCCTTCCCACATAGCTGCATTATCCTCCCTTTCTCTCAGAGGAGGCCCTATCTTGGCTGGCGCTCCGTGTTCCATCAAAGTCTCATTTGTTAAATCAAGATATTGAGGGCAAGTTTCGGTAAATACATGTTTACCTTCCTCCCTATATTTATTAAGTACCTCGAGAACTTCTCTAGCGCTCAGATGGACCACATAGAGTGGACAATTAGTAACAGAGGCATAAGTCGCGGCTCGGTTAGCCGCTTCAACTTCCAAGATTCTGGGTTGAGATTTCGCATAGTACTCACGAGATGTAAGGCCTTTGTCGATAAAATTATCTGTAAGAAAATCAATACAATACCCGTTTTCAGCGTGGACCATCGCAATCCCTCCGGCATCAGCCGCCAAGGACATTGCAGTAAGCATCCGATCATCTGGCATCATCATGCCTCTCCTGGGATACGTCATGAACATTTTGAATGAAATCACCCCGTTGTCTATTAATTTGGGGACTTCCACCTCAACATCGTCATCGCCGAATAATATGGCATGAACCCCAAAATCTAGATATGAAATCTCATTCGATTCTTCTATGAATCTATCTATTGTCTCTGACGTTGTACCTTCTATTCCCCTGCTTCTCATATTTTGCATAAATGGAATGACAGTGGTAATGCCTCCAAAGGCGGCACTGAGTGTAAAACTGTCCATTTTGTCTAAATTAATCGGGTGATTATGAGCATCAATCAAACCTGGCAACACGTAAAGGCCTGACGCATCTATTACTCGTTTTGCCTTAATGTCTGAAGGATGTGGAGCTACCTCCACTATCTTCTCTCCTAAAACAGCCACATCCATTTTTGTGATAGAGGATCCACTCACGAGAAGCCCGCCTGAAATGAGAATGTCTGACATTGTAGGTGCCATCTAAATAACTCCTTTTAATAAAATCGATTTGCCTTTCTTTTCATGGTGTTAGTTATTGGAAATCTTTGATCCGTACAACTTTATTTTTCAGTATGTTGTTCGTTCCGCCTGAAGCTAAATTTATGTCTAAAACCAAGAACTCTTTTTTGAAAATTTTGGGTTCCTGGAACTCTCTGGTGGGTAATCCTGAAATGGTAACACTATCGGTGGTGAGCATCTTCAGGCTATCGAGTGCAGAAATCCCTTCTTTGGGATTGAGGATATTCCCGGATTTTGTCTTACGTGTCATAGCAGAATAAATAGTCTTCATCGGGTCCGGGTAGGTAACGGGGGAGTCTGAAGAAGCCGAAACAGAAACACCAGCCTCCATTAAGCTTTTAATTCGATAGAGTGAATTTATGTTGACCTCACTTTGATTAGATAAATAGGCATCTCCTCTTTCGTATATAAAGGATGGCTGGGTACAAACTGATAAGCCAAGGTGACCCATCTTAACTATCTGATCATCTCGAAGTTCTGAGGCATGTTCTATACGGTCTCCCACCAAATAATCATCCTGTAGAACATCAAGGATCATATCGATTGAACCCATGTCAACGGCATGAATGGCTACAGGAAAGCCTTGGCAATGACTTTCTCTAACCATCTCTTGAAATTCTTTTCTATCTGGATGAAGCACTCCTGAAGAGTTTGTCATCATTATTTTTGAATGACCCATAATTATTTTCCCTTCAGTGGAGCGATATGTTCGTCCTGCTTCTACAAAATCTCTAAGGGCTGTGACCGCCGGCATGAATATGAGATGAATGTGTAATGGAAACCCATCGATAACACTGGATATCAGTTCGTAGCGGGAAATATCATTCAAATGAGTGGCATCAGTAAGATAATTTACGCCCCTTGAATGAATGCTAGTCAACGCTAAAATGATCCCCTCTTTCATGGAGGAGGCTTCCAGCGAGGGCAGTTTACCTTCCAAATAATCGCCGGACTCATACATGACTCCGCTTAATTTTCCGTCAGCCAGAGTCCGCTCAAAAGTAACCCCTGGGGGTTCATCAGTCGCTTCTCCGACCCCCGCGAGGTCCATGGCAACTGAATTTAAAATATGGGCATGCCCGGAAGTCGTTTGAATCACAAGAGGTCTATCCGGTAATACCTCATCAAGCAGGGTTCTATCAACAAAAGACATCCCTTCTTGAAAATTATGCTCCAGCCCTTGAAGCCGAACCATATTGGAATCTCTTTGAATGTAAGCTGCTCTTTTTATTACGGCGGCTAGGCGTTCTTTAGATAATACAGTTTCTGAGCGAATATCATAGGAAAGGATATTAGCCGCATAACTTAAAAGATGAATATGAGTATCATGAAACGAGGGAACCAGGGTCAGACCTTGGGCATCGATTTTTTTTGTTTTTAATCCTAAATTCGAATTAAATGCCGCTGGAGGGCCTAGATCGATGCTGCCGTCGTTATGCACCAGCACAGACTCTACAGACCTGAGCCTAAACCCGTCAAATACGGCCGGATTTAAAAATACTCGCCCTTCTAGGTCCCCACCCATCAGTCGGGGTAATCCGTCTACTGGATAACTGATCGAGAAGAGGCTTCTATTCTACGAACAACTATCTTACTACGATCCATCATGGCCGGAATTTTAGGAGCAATATCATTTTTCCATGTATCGCTTTCGTAAACCGCCTCGTAGAGTTTCTCTCTTTCCTCTTCGTTTTCAAACCGACGTATCCAAATGTATAAATCATCCTCTTCCTGGCCGGTAAAACTACCAAGTATGACCATCCCTTTTGATACCTGAAAGGGAATAATTTCTTCTTCCATAAATTTCACCCAATTATTTCTCTGTCCATTGGGGCATCTATACTCTCTTAGTTCAAAAAACATTTTCACTCCTACTGCACATTTTTGTAATTACTCATACTTCTTTAATGAGCAGAGCTACTGATAGAAAATACTAGGACGCTCGATACTACATAGAGGCCTAATAATACAACACATTCCAAGGTGACAATCCGGCCCAAGGAGACTCTGGCTTTGCTGATAACAGGTACCAATACTACAGTCGTCATCAAAATTGCTATTACAGCGGTTATAGAGTGAACCGGGGATACTACACTCCATAAGGGTCCATCTATATACGCTGCGTCATCCATAAATAACACAAATCCCATATTAAATAGGTTACTTCCAAGTAAATTGGTTATGGCTAATTCCGGGGCCATAATACGTATTGCAGCAACGGAGGCTGCTAGTTCAGGTAAGGAGGTACTGAGCGCAAGGAATTGAGTACCCATGAAACTTTTTTCCCAACCCATCTTATCGGCAAGGTTGTCACCAGTATGGGCCAGGAAATACGCAGCCACGACAACTATAAGTGCCGATGTAAGATATACCAAAGTAGCCCTAGTGAGACTAGCCGATGCGTAAATATTGTGTTCTTCATAGGAGTCCGAATCCTGTTCTTCCTTAAATACGGCAAAAAGAGCAGCTATAAAAACTACTATTAGGACCACTGAAACTGGGCTAACAGGCCAAGATGGCGCCAAGTTTAAGTTACCGTGGATTAGTATTCCCAACCCACCTAGTGAAATAACAACAATTGACAAAACTCCTACGAGAGCCGGAGCACTACCTAATGAGCTTAATATTGGTCCTCTTCGCCACATGAGGTCTAACAACCCTATGATCAAGAGATTAAATATATTACTCCCAAACGCATCTCCTGCTGCGAGGTCGGCCCCTCCAGATCCTCCAATGGACAACACAGAGCTCACACCAGTAGCCAGTTCCGGTAAAGAAGTCGCGGTTGCTAGTAAAACAACACCGACAAAAGATCTACCTAAACCAGTCTTGAAAGCTATGATATCTGCATTCTTTGTAAGGTGTGTCGCTGATATCAGAATCGTTGATGCCAGGGCGGCAAGAACAACCCATAATAAAGGCAATGACAAACTATCCAAAATTAAATCTCCGTCTGAAAAATCCCTGACACTAGGACAAGAAAATTAGAACATGGAAATACTAGAGCATAGTCCGAAGGTTGTATACGTAATTACTTGTTAGACACCAACATGTCAGTTCGGCCTCTCCATTTTTTAAGGAACCTGCCGTAGTTCTTCCTACTTAACTCGTCCCGCTCTCCTTCTGATAAGGCAGTCCAGCCTCTATGTTCGTGCAATTCCATGGGTAAAGTGTGGTCAGCTATGATAGAGAACCCCTGTTCTTTGAATTGGAAACTGTAGTCCAAATCTAGGTTTCTGTAATATCTGAAAGATTCTCTCATTAACCCAACCTTTTTAAGGTCCTCTCTTTTCAAAGCGACACAATAACCTTGCATTGCATCCATTTGTCCGGATTGTCCTTCGCCGTCATGAAAATGCAGTAAATCTTCTGTTCTAAGTCCGGCTAGGCCAGCTATACCGACTTTTGGATCCTCCAGCAAGTTTTCTATACGCTTTACGAAATCTCCCTTAATTTCTACACTTGGATCAAGAAGAACAAAAATTTCCCCTCTCGCCATCTTCAGTAAAATATTTTTTGCAGATCCGTCACCCAAAGTATGATCAGCATGGATAACTTGCAGGTTTTCTTGATTCTTAGCCATTTCTTCTAACAGTTCCCCTGTTAGATCAGTGGCCCCGTTGTCTAAAACAATTATTTCCGTTTGATCAAAATCAGTCCATCTAATTACACTGGATATACATCGCCGTGTATCATCAGGGTAGCCATTGACAACCACTCCTACTGTGACTGGGATGAGGGATTCATGAAAAATATTAGAGGCAACTTCAGAGGAGGAAGATATTGTCTTCCATCTTTCTTCCCTGATTTCTGAGGAATCTTTAAACCTTACAGTAGTGTGATCTTTAGAATCCTCCACCAAATACCCCTGTTTCTCAATCTCTGTTCTTAGTCGATCTGAGCCTTCATAATCAAACGATACTCGCAGCGCGCTCCTTTCCGTTGATTTACCAACTATTTTTTCAGGTAAATCGTACATGTCAGCAGTAGAATCCAATCCAAGTCCCATCAAGTCATCAATCGATCTTAATATTTCCGCTTTATCTAATTTCCCGACATCGGATGATTCTATTAATCTCCATATTCCATCTATTAATCCCGGCATATTCAGGTCTTCACAGACAATTGCAATCAACCTTTCGTTCCATTCTTTGACTGCGTCAATATTTGAAGCCCCTTTTTGAGAACTCTTGTTAAATAAAATATAGTGCCTACGCAATTTATTGAGAGCTGTTTCGCAGGCCTTTAATGAAGTGAATGTGAAATTTATCCTCGTCCGATACTTGGCAGTCATACAAAGATAACGGAATGCCAACGGATCAATTCCCCTCTCTAGCAAGTCGGGTATTATGAAGGCATTACCGGCTGACTTGGCCATTTTTACACCATCGGCCAGTAAGTGTTGACCATGTACCCAATGATTCACTACCTGGGAACCGGTATATCCTTCGCTTTGGGCAATTTCTCCCTCATGGTGGGGGAATATATTGTCTACACCACCGGTATGAACATCTATGTGCTTACCTAAATATTTTATCGACATAGCAGAACATTCAATATGCCAACCTGGGAAACCGTCACCCCAAGGACTAGCCCATTTCAACGTCCTTCCTTCCTCAGCTTTCTTCCAAAGGGTGAAGTCTCTAGGATCTTTTTTTAAAGGGTCCGATTCTATTCTCACAGCTTCCTGCAATTCAGATTCGTGAATATTACCTGACAAATTGCCGTAAGTTGGAAAGGAATTAATGTCGTAATATATATTCCCGTCCACTTCATATGCGAGTGATGAATGAAGTAGTGAACCAATAATTTCAATCATCTCATTCACGTGTTCGGTTGCCTTTGGGAATTCGTCGGCAGGTAATATATTGATGGCCAATTCATCGTCCAGAAAACGCTGGGTATAAAACTGTGCTATTTGGGCCGGAGTCTTACCCTCTGCTATAGCGGCCGCTATTACTTTGTCCTCACCTTGTTCAAGAACTTCCTGCCTCATATGTCCGACGTCGGTTATGTTCTTTATATGGGTAACTTCATGGCCGAGAACTTGCAATGTCCGTCGGATCCAGTCGGCCATCAAGTAGGATCGCAGATTTCCGATATGGGCGTCTCGATATACCGTCGGCCCACATGTATAAACACTGAATTTGCCTTTTTCGTGCGGGACTAAGGCAGATTTTTTTCTTGTGAGAGTGTTATATAGCTCTAACACCCGCACCTCCTCGTTTGTATATTGGAATTTTCCTAACCCACTAGCCCAATTGTAGTACTCTTAGCATATTAGTTGAACCTGGTACACCGATAGGTGTCCCGGCAACTAAAACAACTGTCCCCTTTTTATCCTCTCCCATAAATTTCCTAGCTTCTTTTTCTCCTACAGTAAAAAAATCATCAACGTCGGTGGGGCTATCTACGATAACTGGATATACTCCCCACCTCAGGGTCAGGACTCTGCACACTTCCTCCCATGGAGTTAAGGCCAATATCCGTGATTCTGGTCGGTATCGTGACACTCGGCCTGCGGAATTTCCCGACTCCGTAAAGGCAATTATAAATTTTGAACCAAGCAGGTTTGAAGTTTGGCAGGCCGCGTAACTTATAGCATCGTCAGTCTTGGACTCTAATTGAAGAAACCGTTCTTCCATCATTTTGTGATAGGGCAATGCTGCCTCTGCTTCCTTAGAAGTATTAACCATTATTTTTACAGCTTCAATAGGAAATTTTCCTATCGAAGTTTCACCTGAAAGCATGATCGCGTCCGACCCATCAAACACAGCGTTGGCAACATCAGTCACTTCCGCCCGAGTCGGGGAGGAAGAATGAACCATAGACTCAAGCATTTGAGTTGCTGTTATCACAGGTTTGCCAGCAGAATTACTTTTTCGAATCAACTCTTTCTGGACCACGGGAACTCTATAGAGGGGGATTTCTACACCCATGTCACCTCTGGCAACCATTAGCGCATCACTGGCGTCGACGACCTCATCCAGATTGTCTATGGCTTCAGCTCTCTCAACCTTGGATATTATTAGCGGTTTTTTCATACCGTTCTCACGAAGGATTGATCTTGCAGTCCATATGTCTTCTCTCCGAGTTACAGTGGACAAAGCCACAAAATCTGCGCCGACTTCGGCCGCAAATTTGAGGCATTCAATGGCTTTTTCATCAGGAAATTTTTGGGATGGGGCCCGACCCGGGGTCACCACCCCCCGCCTTTCCGTCAACCTTCCACCTCGAACGACGGTGCAATTTACCTTCTCACCCGATATGCCATCAACAAAAAGTGCTAGGTTCCCATCGTCTACCAAAATAGTGCCGCCTAGTTCAGCATCCATATGGATACCAGGAGGAGCAACACTAACCAGGTTTTTATCACCAACAACGTCGTCGCTAGTTAAAGTGATCTTATCCCCTTCCGCAAGTTCCAAGGCCCCAGGGTCGGTAGGGCCCGTGCGGTATTTAGCACCCGGCACATCCACCATTATCCCCACAGGTATACCCAGTTCTTCAGATACTTTTCTAACCCTGTTAAAAACTATCTCATGGACACTTTTTTCACCATGGGACATGTTAAGGCGGGCCACATTCATACCAGTTTTGATCAATTCTATTAAAACTTCCTCAGTATCAGAGGAGGGGCCCAGGGTACAAACAATTTTTGTCTTAGGTTTATCTTGAAAAAGATCCACGGGATTCGTATAGGACATATAAACCTTTTTTAATTTATCTTCATCCAATATTTTCAGGCAAGTTTACATAACTATACCTTACTACTCCAACCGTCCCTCACGTGTACCTAATGGATTTAAGTAAAAGTATGACCTAACTATTTTTCCGATTTGCCTGAAACACTAGGTTCAACTACAGTTCCTCTAAAGGATTCTTGGTGAAATATGTATGACGTATCTTTACTCTTAAATCTACAAACCCTGGACAGGTCCATTTCTAATTTACGCAAGGATCTATCGGATACTGAGGCCTCTATTGGTGACGATAGTGCTGTCGTTAAAGCAGAACATATATTCCAACAGATTTCGGCTGCCCACCAAACGGTTAACAAAAATCAGAGAGAAATCGAACGAGAAATACAGCGATTAGCCGACCGAAAGAATTCCATTGAATCCAAAATTTACGCCGGCGAAATAAACAGCCCAAAAGAGTTGACCGCCTTGCAAGGTGAGGTAGGTAATTTAGGTGATTTAATTGATGCTAAAGAAGAAGTGTTGCTAGCTCGTATGGAAGAAACCGAAAGATACGACCAAGGTCTAGTAAAAGCTACAACACAGTTGGAAGGCGCTGAAATTAATCATCAGCAAAAAGTAGCGAACCTTAAATCAAGACAGCAACAACTGATAGATCAACTAAATACGAAAGAACCAGCTCAACAAACTGCTCGTGAGATGTGTTCACCAAACCTTCTTCACATCTACGACAGGGTCGGTAAGGCAAACAAAGGCATAGCGATCGCATTGGTGGAGAGTGACAGATGTTCTGAATGCCGTCTCTCCATTCCCAAAAAACTGCTAGAAACGCTTAAAACGGCCGGTGAGTTCGTATACTGCAATTCTTGCGGCAGAATACTTTGTAGGGCCGTCTATAAATGAGAGTCATAGGATATTGCAATAATTTAGTTGATTCTTGTCAAGAACAAAGTGCTTTTCCCTCGTCAGTCGGTAGTTTCTCGGATCAATACAATCATCAAATTAATTCGATCGTGCAAGATGAAGTTGCCCCTATTGGAGCTAGCCCCAATTTCAGAAGCCTCATGGATCTCCTCGAGAAAGATTCCGCTGGCTACCTAATTGTAATTCCTGATGCCCGGCATATAGGGTCTGATTTAGAGTCTGTGGCCAGAAATGTCATTTCTGTAGAAAAAACCAATTCATCTTTTTATTGTTTAAATGATGATTATCCAGATGTGTTACAGAATGCACTTTTACACATAAATGCGCCAGGGGTTTCCGTTTCAAAAAGTAACAACATCAAAGATGGAATGCAAAGTAGGGCAATGTCGGGGAAATCCTTAGGAAAACCTCCCTTTGGCTACCTCACCAATGAGTCAGGGGAATTTACAATCACAGACCCAGAAGCTGTGGTTGTCCGACAAATTTTTGAAATGTATGTGAACCAGGACATGGGCCTCAGAAAAGTAGTCCAATTCTTGAACGACTCAAATATCCGGACGAGAAGAGGCAAATCATGGAATATAGTCACGGTACGAGATATCTTGAAGAATTCCTCATACATAGGAACCTATCAACGCTTCGGGTTGAGGCTTACCAGAAACCACGATCCCATCATAAATACAGACTTATTTAGAGCTGCTCAGGACAAGGTTAGGGAAAGAAGAAAATACAAAGGATTTCCTACCCTCGAACCTTACCTGCTTTCTAGTCTGTGCCAATGCGGGTATTGCGGCAACACTATGATGGGAGTAACTAGAAAACAAAATTGGAAAAGGCAGGGTGGGGAAAGAGTCAGAAATACGTATCGGTATTATCAATGTCAGTCGAAGGGAAATCAGGGAACTTGCGGCTACCATACCTGGATCACCGACAAATTGGAAGCCAGGGTCTTGAAAATGTTAACCACCATGGTAAGGAACGGAAAATTACAGGAAAGCGTCTCGGGCCCAAAAGGGGAAATGAAACTCCGTCTGGCGGCAGAAAACAGATTCACTAAAGTAGTAAGTGCGGAGAAAAGATTCGTGGAATTCATGAAGAAAACGGCGCGAGGAGAATCTGTAGTCGGAAGATTGGAGCTATATCTTAAGGCCTTGGACAACACCAGAGAGCAGGCTTTCATAAGCTGCACCCCAGAAGAAGTTGCAGCCTTAATCGAGTCCTGGGAAAAGCAATCTTTTACGAGACGGCAGGCCTTCCTCAACGAATACGTATCCCTTATTACTGTTAAAGACAGATCCGTGAAAATTTCCCTATAACTGTCAAGTATTTACTAAAAATAAAAATGGTAAAATAAACCAAGGTTTGAGGGGAATGGACGGCCGCTGGGTGTATATACACCGAGAGGAAAGTCCGAGCTCCACTCGGAAGGATGCCCGTTAACGGCGGGGCGGGGTGACCCGACGGAAAGTGCCACAGAAACAAACCGCTGCAAAGCAGTAAGGGTGAAAAGGTGAGGTAAGAGCTCACCGCGTAATTGGTAACAGTTGCGGTCCAGGCAAACCCCATCCGGAGCAAGGCCTAATAGGGGTCTATAAGGTTCCGAACCTGACCTGGGTTGGCCGCTCGATCTTGTCGGCAACGATAAGACTAGATAGATGGTCGTCGCTCAGCCTATATGGCTGACTACAGAACTCGGCTTACAGTTCCCCTCGACCGGCGTTAAAAAAGCCATAAGTATATAAAGGCATGATTTGCATATTTAATGAGATATTTTCAGGCATCCTTATGTGGTGCGGCCATTTTCCCAATCAAACGCAGGATGACCTCTACCAACTACAAATCGCAACAAACCGCCCAGGGATACAAGGAATGTCATAGCCTGCCCGGCAATTACATTGGTTCCCTAATTCCAGTTACCTAAATATTCTTCTAGGTCTATAATTCTCCAGTAAAACCGGAACCTATAGCTACAATAGAAATAATAAAGAGGACGATGGTTTAATTTGAGAAAATATTCTCACCTACGGCCTATAATTCTGGCCCTCATATTCGCTGCAGCTGCCGGCCTTCTATTCTCCTGCGGAGGGTCAGAGGAGGAAGCCATCGAATGCGAGAAGGTTTTCAATGCGGCTGAAGGAACATGGGATTGTGTAACGGAATCCGGCAGTGCTGGAACAGTGGAGGAAACTAATTCCAGTAAAGAGAGTACCCCCGCAGTAGCTGAACCGACCCCGGTTCCCACCCCACCTATTACAAATGAAACTACAGCTGGCAAAGAACTTTGGGTCTATCTCACGAAATGTATTTCAATAGACGCCGGACATCTCACGGTCAATACTGCCACTAAGGGAAATTGGCTAGTCACCCCAGCAACGGACTCCCCACAGGAATTCGGCACGTGGCTAATAAAACCATCAGGTGAGCTCGTGCCTCATAACAGCAAGGCTGAATTATGGGACATTTATTTAAAAGGGAATTGTGATAACAACATAATGTCACCTGCCGCAACAGATGTAATAACCCAGAGTGAGGCATCCATTGTTCTCTGGACCCAATTAGCAAAATGTCACCCGGAATTGCCAGTCTCTATGTTGATAGCCCAAAAAAGTCAGCAGACAGGGGATTGGGTTGTTGTATCTGATCCTAATTATTCGATGGATGATTACGGGGTATGGAGTGTGGAGCGAGACGCCACGATAAAGCCGTTAAATGATCGCGCAAAAGAAGTATGGTCGGCCCTTTCCTTATCCGGTGAATCAGTAGGTAATTCTTCGATTACAGCAGAGATCGCCGCGGGTTGTACCCCGGTTATACGAAACGAACAAGAGGCAAACGACAGGATGTATTCCTATCTCTCGTCCTGTTATCCGGATTTACGTCAGGCTGAAATGATAACCACGAGAGACCCGATGAACCATGTATGGCTGGTTGTTACCAGCGAACCCCCAGCTGACAACACTACGGAATGGAAGAGGTCGATCTGGTCAGTAGATGGGAGTGGAAGGGTGTTGCCTAAAAATTCAAGCGCCGAGGCAACTACCGCGATCGTAGATACAGGTAAATGTTAATCCAGAAAGCTGAGTTACCAAATAATTCG
>DJMH01000077.1:4239-31963 GCA_002435305.1 Dehalococcoidia bacterium UBA6495 | reverse complement strand
TGAGTTAGTATGATGCCAGCTATTTCAGGCTTGCCTTCTGATTCCCACACGGAAAGATGTTTTTGAATTTCTTCGGGTTTACCGTGTGCTGTATCTATGAAAACAGATTTATCCTTTCCACTTACCAAAAAAACGTTTGGAGGATACACCCCACCATATTTAAAAGGATCTGGTTTATTTTCCCCGACTACAATTTTCCTTATTCGGTCATTAACTTTCAATGTACGTCCTTTAATGCTTAATTTGGTAGTGGCACAGTGCATACCTTACGAGTTTCAGCGCAGCAGAACCATATGTTGCCCTCATGTAGGGTCATGCCATGTATCTCTGGTTCTGAAATGTGTATTTCATCCAATACTTCCCCGTTGTCCGGGTTGATTTTATGTATCTGACACTTTTGGGTGTCGGCAAGCCACATATTCCCATTATCCATAAAAAGCCCATGGGGTCTTACTCCGGGGGTGGGAATAGATCTTTTCACGGTCATATTGTGCGGGTTCATTAAAAAGACTTGTTGAGCAGGAGGAACTGCAACCCACATATTATTTTCGTCTACCCACTCCATTCCATGAGCCCCCGTCACCTGTGGATTCGCAGCGGATCCGTATTCAGTAACAACACCCTTCCCAGGTGTATCAAAAATATCAGCAGTGCTTCCGTCTAAATTTAATTTGAACAGCTCAGCTGTGTATGTAGAAGCAACCCACAAGTAGCCTCCGCCCTTGGTTATACCGCTTGATTTGGAAGTTTCAGTATTTAAATCCTCTATGATTGAACCGTCTTCGTAGGACAATTTATATAAATGATCGTTACCTTGATCAATTGCCCACAGACCATCAGAATCACATTGCAAACCGTTTGGCTGGGGTCCAGGGTGAACCCATTTCATTTCTGCTTGCATAATCGCCTCCTTTACAGTACTTCACTAATTTCCTTTGCGAGCCAGGCTGGATGATATTTTAGTATTGATTACGGAGTTTGTTAAATTATTGACATAGATAGGAAGCAATGCTAATCTCGACCTATATGATTACCTAGGGAAATTGTACCTATTTGCTCAAAATAAGGAGTGGAGGGAAATATGTCTGATTCGACAGTTTATTACATGGACGCACATTCAGAGTCTACTGAGACTGCGTTGGCAGCAAAAATGATCACAGTTTTTGATGCCGCGGGTTTAGATGAGATGATAAAGCCAAACGATATTGTGGCTATAAAAGTCCACTGCGGAGAATGGAATAACTCTGCATATTTGAGACCTCTTTATGCTCGACAGTTGGCCGATAGGATAAAAGAGTTGGGTGGTCGCCCATTTGTCTGCGACACAACTACTTCCTCCTACTCACCATGGGGCTCAAGGACTTCTGAGATAGATATATTGCTGACAGCAGAAAGGAACGGTTATAGCTCAGCCACATTAGGCTGCCCTTTCATATGTGCTGATGGCTTTATCGGTACTAGTGATTTTGTTGTTGATATACCAGAGGGCTACCTCCTTAAAGAGGCTTATGTTGCACAAGCCATTGCAGCTGCCGATGCGCTAATTGCACTAACCCACTTCAAAGGACATAGCATGGGAGTCATTGGTGGCGCCCTAAAGAACTTAGGTATTGGAGCACAATCCAAGAGAGGTAAATTCAATGTCCATATGGGTGGCCACCCAACCTATGGATTAGGGGCAGCTGGAGTTTTCCATCCGGAGAACTTCAAAGGAAAGGCAAATACGCCAGATTGGGAAATTTTGGAAGATTGCTGTCCTTTCAATCTCTATCACATAAACGAAAATGATGAATTGGAATGGGAAGGCGATAAGTGTGCAAACTGCCTGGGTTGTTTCGGAGTTATGGGACCTAGGGGATTGATGGATATTCCTCCTGTTCAGTTTGATGCTGTTGACGCAGCTATTGCCGATGCCTGTCTCGGGGTAGAGAAAGCAGTGGGTAGAGATAAAGTAGGTTATATAAATATGGCCTTGGATGTATCGCCTCGCTGCGACTGTGCAAATCATGCCGATGTCCCTATTGTTCCCCATCTTGGCGTTTTCGCTAGTAAGGATGCTGTAGCAATAGATATGGCTTGTGTAGACAAGGCTAGGGAAGCTGAAGGCATAAAGGGGTCTGCGGCTGAAATGATGGAAGCTCATCATGCCGGAGATAAAAAATTTGAGGCTGCTGCTGCAACGTTCCATGGCCAAAGTGAAGTTACCAGCATTAATACGGGGCATGAGATAGGACTAGGTAGTAGGGAATATGAACTAATTGAATGTGAACCAGATAGCCCAGAGCGATTCAGGTTCCCTTACGATACAAGGCCAAGCAGGCAAAGGTTCGGCGAAAGATTTGAAAAGTTCCAGGTGTTCCCTTACGACAAGTACGATGGGAAAGGGTTCAACCGATTGGATGTTGTTGACCTGGACAAAGTGAAGCATCACTATGAAGATTCACCGGAAATAACTGAAGTAAGTGAATCGATTCATGCTGATGGCGACGACTAAGGTATCTCACTGCCTTTAGGAGTTGAATACGGAAAGGGCGACCACTAAGTGGTCGCCCTTTAATATTTAGATAATATGTTCATATTAGGAGGGATTCTGTAAATGCCGCAATCAGGACAAGAAATGCTTGATGAAACAATATCCGCTTGCAAATCTATTGCAGATGGACTTGGTGCCCAAAATCAAGATTGGGAAAATTCAGTTGCTGAAATAGTGGAGAAATTTGAAGAGGTAAGTGGAACTTTTTTCTTTAAAACAATGCCAAGCGTTCCAGTTACTCGTACAACCATGAGAGACGCTGCATCGGCCTTGGAATTAAAAAATGCTAGCGAATGGGATGGTATGGGTACTGCACTGGAAACTTTGATAGCTAGCTCCCAAAATCTGATTGAGAAAGCTGGTATGAAAGGAACGACCCTAACTTGAGCGAGCCGGTATTGATAACAGGTGGAGCTGGAAGTGTCGGAAGACAACTGGCTGGTATGTTTTTGGCTGAAGGAAGACCTGTTCGCATATTTGACCTGCCATTTATGGATTTTTCAGGACTGGAAGATGAACCAAATGTGGAGATAGTTAAAGGGGACATCACTGATAAAGAATCCGTATACGAGGCTTTGCGCAATGTGGGAGGAATTCTCCATTTGGCCGCACTTCTCCCGCCGGCTAGTGAACGAGATAGAGATAAGACATTTGCGGTGAACGTGGAAGGTACTAGGAATATAGTTGAGGCTTTGAAGTCTCATGGATCGAAGGCTACTTTAGTTTTCACCTCTTCGATAAGTACATACGGGGATACTTCTAAGGAATCTGATCCAATTAAAATTACACAGCCACAAAACGCAATAGATATATACGCGGAGAGTAAAATTGCAGGGGAAAAGATTCTTATTGGATCGGGTGTTAATTTTGTGGTACTACGTATAGCCAGTATTGCGGTACCGGCCTTTTTAGAGCCTCCCGAGCCTTGGCCCTTTACGTCTGATCAAAGAGTCGAAATGGTTCATAGGGATGATGTGGCTGATGCTATAAAGTCTTCAGTGGGTACGGCAGAGGCTGTTGGGAATGTATTTAACATTGCTGGAGGTTCTACTTGGCGTTTAGCCGGGAAAGATTATGTTGAAGATTTCTTTGATTTTATGGGAGCTCCAGTTGAAATGGCGGTGTATCGAGAAGAACCGGGTTGGAATGATTGGTATGATACTGTAGAGTCCCAGAAGATACTAAATTATCAGAATAGATCTTATGATTTTTATTCAGGTGAGATGAAGGCAATCGTGGAAGAAATGATGGCTGAGTAGCATCTAAGTAAAGTGAGGATTGGTATGGTGCAGATAACTGAAAAATCTGTTGAGGAAAAAAGACAGCAGTTGGTAGACATCATAAAAGAAATGGGTAGTGTTATCGTCGCTTATTCTGGCGGTGTGGACAGTGCCCTTTTAGCTGCGATCGCCTATGAAGTTTTGGATGAAAAGGCTTTGGCTGTCACCGCAAACTCTCCCAGCCTGGCTCCAAGCGAATTGGAAGGTGCAATTGGCCTTGCTACAGATCTCGGAATTCATTACCAAATTATTGAAACAAAAGAAACAGAACGTGAAGATTATCAGGCTAACAACCCGAATAGGTGTTTTTTTTGCAAGGATGAATTGTATTCTCACCTGGTTAAATATGCCGATACTCAAGGGTATGCAGTTATAACCAACGGAACTAACGTAGACGATTTGGGAGATTATAGACCTGGTCTCGAGGCTGCAAAGCAGTATGGTGTTAGAAGCCCACTGGTGGAAGCGAATCTCACCAAACAAGATATAAGAGATTTATCTAAAAAAATGGGATTGCCTACGTGGGATAAGCCTGCACAAGCTTGCCTTTCTTCACGCATACCGTATGGAACTATGGTGACGGTGGAAGCTCTTACTAGGATAGCGAAAGCAGAACACTTTCTCAGATCCAAAGGCTTTAAGCAGTTGAGGGTAAGGCATCACGATACTATAGCTCGTATAGAAATCGAACCTAAGGATTTTCTAGCCTTGCTAGATGATTCGGTCAGAGATGAAATTACAGAATATTTCAAATCAATTGGGTATTCATACGTAACAATGGATATGAACGGGTTTAGGTCCGGTAGTCTTAACGAGATTTTGACCACTTTTAAGAAAAAGAAATAAATCTGCTCTAGGTGTCCTGGGCCACTTCCCGGGCAATTGAGATAAATCTGCTTGCTCAAACAACCTTAGCTATTGAGGGTATAAACATGTCTGGTATCGTCCAAAAAGAGATAGAAAAGTATGTGGCAAGGACTCCCGGGTCCTACAAAAGACAAAAAGAGGCAGAGAAGGTTTTACCAGGGGGCAGCTCAAGAGGGACTGCTTATTTCGAACCCTACCCTCATTTTATTGAAAGTGGGCATGATCATTATATTGTTGATGTCGATGGCAATGAATATCTAGATTTTATGATTAATGCAACAAGCCTAATACTTGGTCATGCAAACGCCAACGTGGCTCATGTAATCAAGGATCAAGCAGACAAAGGTGTAGCGTTTAGCGGACCCACTGATTCGCAAATAAGCCTGGCTAAGATACTAACAGACCGCATACCATCGGTTGACACTATACGATTCACTAATTCCGGTACCGAAGGTACCTTGATGGCCATCAGGGCTGCGCGGCAATTTACGGGTAGAGAGAAAATCGTAAAAATTGAAGGCGGATACCACGGGTCACATGAATATGTTGCAGTCAGTGTATATCCCAGTAAGAATAGTTTGGACCCTGATAAAACTACTGCCATACCAGAGTATTCGAAGCAACCTGATTCAGTTTTAGCGGACGTGATAGTCGTACCATATAACGACATTGAAGAGACAACCCGGATGATTGAAGAAAATTCAGAAACGGTGGCATGTGTGATTATGGAACCGATAGTCTCCTCATTTGGATATACTCCAGCGAACTTAGACTACTTGGAGTTTGTCAGAGAAATTACGACGAGACTAGGTATTATACTGATTTATGATGAAGTACAAAGCTTCAGGGTTGCTCCAGGGGGAGCACAGGAATTGTTTGGGGTTGTTCCAGATATGACCACTTTGGGTAAAATAATAGGTGGCGGTATGCCTGTGGGAGCTTTTGGAGGACGGAGAGACATAATGGACTTATTTGATCCCACAAATGGAGGAGCGGACATAGCGCATGCTGGGACTTTTAATGCCAATCCAGTTACTATGAGGGCAGGTGAAGTGGTCATGAATGCTTTAACGCCTGATGTTTATGAAGCTATGAACAACTTAGGTGAAAAACTGAGGAATCAGCTCAGGGCTGTATTTGATGAGTTGGAAGTGGATGCGCAGGTGACCGGGGTTGGGTCGCTTTTTGGCATACACTTCACCCAGGATAGCATACGCAATTATAGAGATGTGATTAATGCCGATTCAGATATGAAGCGGGCTTTTTTCGTAGGCATGCTGAATGAAGGAATTTTGTTGCAGTCGGGAGCAGCAGGAGCCTTAAATGTGTTTTCTGATGAAAATCATGTTAATCACCTTGTGAACTCTGCAAGGAAGGTAGTTCAGCGAATACGTTAATGCCTATACCTATTGAAGAGATTTCCAAATTTCCCCTGCCGGGACTGGATTTTCCTAGTAGTTTTTCCTTTAGTCCTGATGGAAAGTATCTGACCTATCTAAAATCAGTAGATTCATCAGGATACAAAGCTTTATATGGGTTAGGTTTAACTGATAAATCGGAATTCCTGATTGCTGATAATTTAGGTGACTTTTCTGCTAAAGAAACTCTGGAAGAACAGCTCCGTAGGCAAAGGTTGCGTCAAATGTCTGGCGGAATTTCCCAATATTTTTGGACAAAAGATTCAAAAATATTAATACCTCATCAAGGAAATATATATTGGCTGGATGATCCTTTTTCAGCTCCAGAGCTCTTAGTGTCTGCTTCGGATCATCCATGTTTAGATGTTAAGGCTTCTCCAAATGGAAATTTTATTTCCTTTGTCCGCAACGGTGATATTCATTTGCTAGAAGTTACATCCAGGACCTCTTTTAAGTTGACCGATGGAGAGGATGATTCAACTCGAGGTTTGGCAGACTATATAGCTCAAGAGGAGATGGGTAGGAGTACTGGGTACTGGTGGTCTCCTGACAGTTGTTATGTGGCATTCACAGAAGTTACTGAGAAACATATACCTGAGTTTCTTATAACTCATGTTGGTTCCGATTTGGTAGGAACCGATGCAATCGAATCTCATCGATATCCCTTCGCGGGACAGGACAATCCTAGGGTTAAAGTGGGCATTGCAGAAGTAGATTCAAAAGAGTGTGTGTGGGTGGAATCCACTGAAGATGAATACATAGCCAGAGTAGACTGGTTCCCGGATAATTCATTGGCGCTTCAAACTGAATCACGTGACCAACAGCACCTCAAAGTCCGTAAATTTTCAATGGAAGATTCTACATTAACTACGGTGTTGGAGGAGAATTCAGAGACCTGGATTAATTTACATAACATGCTGAGACCTCTGTCCTCAGGTAGGTTCTTATGGGCTAGTGAAAGAACGGGATTCAATCACATTTATCTTTTTTATGAAGGGGATCTACTAGCGTTAACCAAAGGGGAATGGCAGGTGGATTCAATTGAATCTGTGGATGAGTCTGGAGGTACAATTTTTTTTACGGGAACCAAAGACGGCCACACAGAAAAGCATCTCTATAAAATGTCCCTAGAAGGAGAATCCGTAGAAAAGGTTACATCTGAAAGCGGTATTCATAACGTATTGATCAATGTTAAGGCTAATTTGTTCGTAGATGCTTTCAATTCTTTGTCATCTCCGCCAAAAGTTGTTTTGCGCTCATTGGGAAACAACTATGAGGTGGAAGTGGTAATACATGAATCTAAAGATGAAAGAATCGATAGATATCAATTGGAACCGCCGGAAATTTTCGGATTAAGACTTCAAGATGGAACTGAACTTTCGGGGGCAATATATTATCCAAATTCAGGGGAATTTAAAGCCCCATATCCCACGGTGTTAAGTGTGTATGGTGGACCACATGTTCAGTTGGTTACTAATTCATGGATTATGACGGCTTCATTGAGGGCTCAGTATTTAAGGAATAAAGGATATTTGGTTGTAGTAGTTGATAGCAGAGGTAGTTCAAGAAGGGGGTTAAAATTTGAATCGCCAATCAAAAACTTTATGGGAAATGTGGAAGTTGAGGATCAATCCTTTGCTCTGAATTATCTAATAGAGAAGGGAATTGCGGATAAAGAAAGGTTAGGAGTCTATGGGTGGAGTTATGGGGGCTATATGTCTTTAATGTGTTTAGCCAAGCGGCCAGATTTGTTTAAAGCTGCAGTCGCAGGGGCACCGGTGACTAGTTGGGACGGTTATGATACTCATTACACTGAAAGATATATGGGAATGCCTGAAGAGAACGTAGCAGGCTATACGAAAAGTAGTGTTATGTCATATGTCTCTGAAATTGAAGGAAAGCTTTTGCTGGTTCATGGTCTCGTGGATGAGAATGTTCATTTTAGGCATACTGCTCGACTAATAAATTCTCTTAATGAGGCCGGTAAAGATTATGATCTGCTGGTTTTTCCAGAGGAAAGACATATGCCGCGTCGTCTTGAAGACAGAGCATACATGGAGAGGCGTATTTTGGAATTTATACAGGATAACGTCTAAAACTTATATCAGCCCCTAATCTTGTCTATCTACCCTTGAAATTAGGAGGTCTGCGAGATATGAAAGCCTCTTTGCCTTCTTGAAAATCGGCACTATCAAAATTAGTGAATGGGAGCTCTTGATCTAATCCATCTAACGATTGGTTATTAATTACATTTTGCAAAATGATTTTGTGCCTCTCTTGAGAAAGAGGAGCAAGCGGTGTAATCTCGTTGGCCAAATTTAAGACAGTTTCCTCAAGTTCAGAATCTTCTACTAGCTGTGTTATCAAGCCCATACGGAATGCTTCTGCGCTATCAATTAACCTTCCACTCAGAAGAATATATGAGGCATTGCCAGGTCCAACCAAATTCACAAGTCTTTTCATTTCTCTATAGCCAACTAAAATACCCAATTTTGCTACAGGGATACCAAACCTGCTTCCATTAGATGCTATGCGGATGTCAGTTGCCATAGATAGCTCACAGCCTCCACCGACACATATACCACGAATCATGGAAATAGTGGGCACCGATAGAGCTTCGATAGCATCGAGAGCTCCATCAAAAGCTGTTGAATAAGTTTTAGCGGTTTTTGAATCCCTCCGATGTGTTTCAAAATCTTTGATATCAGCTCCAGCTGAAAAGGCCTTTTCTCCCCCACCGGAGAATACTACTGACCGGATTGATGAATCTTCTTCTATTTTGTTAACAATTTCTATTAATTTCAACCAGCCGTCATAGCTGATAACGTTATGTTGTTCGGGTCTGTTAAAAGTCACTCGAGCAATCTGATTTTCGATATTAAATTTAATTGGTTCTGACATTGGTTACCTTTATAAAGGGTTAGAAAGATGTATATCCGCCATCTACTGGGATAGAGACACCTGTTACATAGTTGGAAGCATCGCTTGCCAGAAAGACGGCTGTACCTGATAAATCACTCGGTTCTCCCCAACGGCCTTCAGGAATTCGGGATAGTATGTGGTCATATCTATTTTGGAAATTATCCTTGATGGCTTGTGTAAGATCTGTGTGAATCCATCCAGGTAATATAGAGTTGGCCTGTATCCCATCCTTTGCCCATGATACAGCCAACGTTTTGGTAAGCTGCACGATACCCCCTTTACTAGAGGCGTATGCGACGGCCCAGTCTAAGCCAAATATCGAGGTCATTGATCCAATATTTATTATTTTCCCTGAACCTCGGGTCTTCATATTTGGATAAACTGCTTTTGAACAGAGGAAGGCACCGGTCAAATTTATGTCAATTACTTTGTTCCAATCTTCTAGAGGATATTCGTGAGGTAAATTTCGTATTCCAATTCCCGCGTTGTTGACCAATATGTCGATTCGTCCAAAAGCCTCCAAGGTATTTCCAATCATGTCTTGTACTGACTCTTGGTCGGCTACATCAACTTCTATGCCAATTGCGGATGTATTTCGCTCCCGGAAATTTGCAACCACTTCTTCGGTTTTTGTAGTATTTCTGCCTGCTATTGCTATGTTCGCACCTGATTCAGCGAAGCCTTTGGCTATCCCTAATCCGATGCCACCGTTACCACCCGTAATTAAAGCTGTCCTACCATGTAAGTCAAATAAGTTTTTCGACATCGCTTCTCCTCACGACAATATGTATTTGGCGATTATAACCGTTGCCTTAGTGGCCCGTTGGGTCTGTATTGATCAAGTATTGATTTCGTTCGGTTACTAAGTTTTTCTCCCCTTTGTTCTGTGGCAGATAATAAGTCGAGGGCAAGTTCAGATAAAGTTCCGATGGGTTTGGTTTCATCAGGGAGGAATCTAAGGCATTTCCTTATGGAAACCTTGGAAGGTCTTTGGGTTTTGGTGCTACATTTTCTTGAAAACGGACAAAGGTAAGAGTAGCAAGTGATAACAGTTTGATGGTGTTTACTAGTATCACCCTGTGAGTTCAATAGGGGATTGGAGAGATATTGGTCAAGTCGCCCTTTTAATCCAGGCTTGTAGTTTCTATTATTCAAATGCAACTCTCGTTGGTAACTAACATGTAGAGCCGCAGTTTCAGAAAACCGATTTAGCATTCATACAGAGGGGTAGATTGATACTACAATAAACAGGTTACTAAAGATATATTTTTAGATTCGGTTATAGCGGTTATTTAACGATATCTTTGATCTGCAGGTTGAACTTCATACAAGGCTCCATCTCTTATTTCTTTTACCTCGTCTGCCATGGACAACAATGAAGAATCATGTGTTGCAGCAATGATAGTCATTCCTCGCTCAACCACCATGTCTTTAAATAAACCAAAGATGGATTCAGCGTTTGTTGAGTCAAGTTCCCCAGTCGGTTCATCGGCTAAAATTATGGCTGGTTTGGTTACAATGGCCCTGGCAATTGACACCCTTTGCTGTTCACCTCCAGAAAGCTCATAGGGCCTATGGTTAGATCGGGGATTGAGGCCCACTATTTCGAGGGCTTCTTTTGTTCTATTAAATCGCTCATTGTGCTCCACTCCAGATATTCTCAATGGGAGTTCCACGTTTTCAAAAGCAGAAAGCAGGGGAAGTAATCCAAAGGATTGGAATATGAAACCGATTGTAGTTCTCCTAATTTCAGTTAATGAATTTTCGTCCATTGTGGTTATATTTGATCCTTGAATCAAAATATCTCCGATCGTGGGTTTGTCTAATCCTGCCATGATATTCAGAAGGGTTGTTTTCCCCGATCCAGACCTCCCGACGACGGCAATGAATTGCCCTTCATAGATTTTTAAATTAATGTCTCTTAGAGGATTTATCTCTTCCGATTCTGAAACATACGATTTGGATACATTTACTAATTCTAGGAGTGGTTTTTGATAAGTCATTAGATATTCTATTCAGCAGGTAGTTCTTCTGAAGGTTGTATTCTTATCGAGGCATTTTCAGCAATTGCTTTGACTTTATTGGTAATGCCGGTAGTCTGCAACAATTCTCTGGGTAGTTGAACTCTCCCGTTAGAATCTATCAATAAAGATTCTTCTAGAGGTTTTGTTTTGTCCATTTCACCACTGATTTGGCTGTCCAAATCCCGGCGATAGATTTCGGAGGAAGTTTTACCATCTTTGATTACAACGACTCTGCCCACCTTATAGGCTATGTCTGGGTCATGGGTAACAATGACAATTGTTGTTTTACTTTCTTGGTTTACTTTCCCAAATAAATCCAAAATTTCTGAGGCAGTCCTGTCATCGAGCTCTCCAGTTGGTTCATCAGCTAAGATCAGAGGCGGGTCATTTGCCATTCCTACTGCTATTGCTACTCTTTGTTGTTCCCCCCCAGAGAGTTGGTCTGGAATATGATTTGTTCTATGTTCCATGCCGACCATGCTTAATAGATGTTCCGACCTGTCTTTGCGCTCTGACTCGGAGGTTGTGGAAAGCAACATTGGGAGTGCGACGTTTTCTAACGATGTTAAGTATGGGAAGAGGTTTCTTGACGCTTCCTGCCATACAAAACCGACCTCTTCTCTGTGAAATTTCTCAATTTCACTGGGTTTCATATTGATAAGATCTTTACCGTCTATGGTTACTTGGCCGGCAGAAGGGGAGTCGTACCCCGCCAGTATATTCAGTAGCGTGCTTTTGCCGCTACCACTAGCACCGACTAACGCCACCACCTCAGATTGGTACACCGTAAGATCTAAGCCACGTAAAGCCACTACTTCAAGGTCTGCGACCTTGAATATCTTGAATACATCTGTACAGACGACATGCTCGTTTTGTGGTTTCATTGTGGACATTATAAATAAAAAAACCCTTGCCGGTCAGGCAAGGATTCTTTTTAGAGTACTCTGAGTAGTAATGCTTTTATAAGCCAATTATATTTGCAACATTTTCCAAATGGAAGTCTGTGTCGCCAAACATAATTTCAGATGCTTTAGCCCTTCGGGAGTAAAGCTGCATATTATGCTCTTTGGTGAACCCTATGGCCCCGTGGGATTGGTGGCCAAGTGCGCATACTCTCCTGTAGGCATCGCTCACCCAAGCTTTGGCCATAGCCACTTCCCTATCTGCAGGTAATCCTTCTGATAGACGCCAGGCTGCTTGGTAGGTGATGAATTTGGAACCTTCGACATCCGTGGCCATATTTGCGCAATGGTGTTGTATCGCTTGAAAACTTCCAATAGGCCGTCCGAATTGGGTTCTCTGTTTGGCATAGTCCACAGTCATGTCTAATACCTGTTGGCCTCCGCCAGACATCTCGGCACATTTACCGATGGCTCCCCATTGCATGACTTTTCGGATTGTTTCCCATCCTTTGTTTTCTTCGCCTAATAAAGCCGATGAAGGGACCTCTACATCGTTGAAGACGACCTCAGATTGTCTATCTGAAGCAATAGTCTTAAGAAGTGTCTGGTTTATTCCGTCAGACTGTGTCGGAACTACAAACAGGCTAATATCTTCCACTGAACTTCCTGTTCTGGCGGCTACCACCATATAATCCGAAACATGGGCGTTTTGTACGAATAATTTTGTTCCGTTGAGTGAGTAAGAATCACCGTTGGGCTTTGCTGTAAGCTCTACCCCCGCGGCGTCCCATCTTGCGCTCGGCTCAGTCAATGCCAGTGTCATGATGATTTGACCTTCAGCGATTCTTGGCAAATATTCCTGCTTCTGTTCATCGCTGCCTGCGTCCATGATGGACATTCCACCTAGAACTACCGTCGAGAAAAAAGGTCCCGGGAGCATGTAGCGGCCCATTTCCTCTAGGAGGACTACTAAATCCTGAAATTCCAGTTCCACTCCACCGTATTGTTCAGGAATTATAAGACCCAACCACCCTTGTTCTGCGATTTTGGTCCAGAGCTCAGGGGTATAGCCTCGTTCATCCTCTTCCATCTCCCTCACATATGTGTCAGGGCATTCTGCCGAGAGAAAGTCCTGAGCCGTTGTTTTAAGCATCTGTTGCGCTTCGTTTAATCCTAAATCCATTCCTTGTCTCCTGTGATATTAAAAGGTTTGCTAAAATACAGAAGGGTTTAGCCTCGAGGTAATTCCAACCCTCTCTGTGCAATAACGTTTCTTTGTATTTCTGAGGTGCCAGCAGCTACCATGCCACCGAATGAACGAAGCCAGGCATTTTCGATCCTGCCTCTCAGAGGCGCCCACTTAGAATCCGGGTCAAGCTGACCGTATAATCCCATAATCTTTACCCCAAGTCCGTACAGCCTGTTTACTGTTTCTGTTCCATATACTTTCGTTATGGAAGCTTCCTTGTTAGGTATAAGATCTTGACTTTGCATCCAGGCAACGTTGTAGCACATTAGGCGAGTTGTTTCGACTTGGACGGCTAGCTCTGCAAGTTCGTTTCTTATTACCGGGTCATCCGCCAACAGCCTGCCATTTTTTTTATTCTCTTTACAAAATTCAACGAGGTCTTCAAGGACTCTCTTTGCCCTTGCTGGTCTGTCAACACCAGATCTTTCAAAATCTAATAAGGCTGCTCCCACGTACCAACCTCTGTTTTGTTCTCCGACCAGGTTTTTCTTAGGTACCCTGACATTATCAAATGTAACTAGTCCACGATACGCATCCCACATCATGGGAATTTTCTCTATGGTTACCCCTTCCTGACCTTCTAATTCTGTAAGGACAAAGCTTATTCCTCTGTGTTTCGGGGCATCTGGTTCAGTCCTAACCAGCATGAACATCCAATCAGAATCTGCATGTGCTGAATTCCATATCTTTGAGCCGCTGACAACAAAGTCGTCTCCATCCTCAACAGCCCTTGTTTGGAGTGAGGCGAGGTCAGACCCGGAATCAGGTTCTGAGTATCCTTGAGACCAGTTGATCTCAGCGCTAGCAATTTTTGGCAAAAACTGCTCTTTTTGTTCGTCGGTTCCATAAAGCATAAGAATAGGTCCTACCATTCTTATGCCGGCATCACCGGCAGATATACCCCTATAGGCCATCTCCTCGTTGAATACCACTTGCCTCATATGGCTGGCAGCTTGCCCTCCGTATTCCTTGGGCCAAGCCATTGTAAGCCAGCCCTGGTCTCCCAATTTCCTTTTGAACTTCCTCACTAACACGGAATCCTTCTCGTCTTCTGGGTCTAAGTCCTGTTCTTTCCAGTTCCAAGGGAGTTCCTTTTCAACAAAATCCTTGATCTCCGAACGAAAATCTTCGTCGATGCTTTCAAATTTAAAATCCATTTTAAAGTTACTCCTTCAACATAAGGTTTCTGATTCTACTACTTTAGTTAGCCTCGAGGTAACCCTAATCCTCGGGTGGCTATTATGTTTCTCTGAATTTCTGAGGTACCTGCCTGTATTGTTTCCGAAACATTGGTCAAATGCATATGCTCTATTCGTCCCTGCATAGGAGCGTATTTTGAACCTGGTTCTAATTGACCGTGTAATCCTAGCATTTGCATTCCTGTTTCGCTTAAATGTTGTTGTAACTCTGTGCCGACGATTTTCCCCATTGATGATTCTTTGTTTGGTACAAGACCTTCGCCTTGCATCCATGCAATGTTGTATGAAATCAACCGGCTAACATCGACTTCAATAGCAAGATCGGCCAACCGGTTACGCATGATGGCGTTACTGGCTATCAACGAACCGTTTTGGTCATTATCTTTCGCATATGCTATTAATTCTTCAAGAACCCTTCTTCCTCCTGCTGAATAATCGACTCCCGATCTTTCAAAATCGAGCAGAGTAGCACCAACGTACCATCCTCTGTTTTGCTCACCTACAAGATTCTTTTTGGGTACCCTGACGTTGTCGAAGGTGACCATGTTGAAGCCATGGTCACCTGCCATATTGATGATCGGGTTAACAGTTAACCCCGGCGTATTCATGTCACATAAAAGGAAGCTAATGCCTCTATGTTTGGGAGCATCTGGATCCGTTCTTGTAAGGACCATAATATGGTCAGCACGATGAGCGCTAGAAGTCCATATCTTAGTACCATTTATGATGAAATCATCCCCGTCTTCTACGGCCCTTGTTTGAAGAGAGGCTAGATCAGATCCGGATTCTGGTTCCGAATAGCCTTGGCACCACTGAACTTCTCCTTTTGATACCGGTGGCAGAAACTCTCTCTTTTGTTCCTCTGTTCCGTGTATCATCAGAGTAGGTGCCATCATTCGGGTTCCGAAGACATCCCTTCCGGGGGCTCGGGTGTATGACATCTCTTCGGCGAAAACCACCTGCATCATGTGGGAGACACCCTGTCCACCATATTCCTCTGGCCACGCCATTGTGAGCCATCCTTTGTCCGCAAGTTTCTTGCGCATCTCTAGCCCAAATGCCCATTCGGCATCTGCGTCATTCCCACCTTCTTGGGGCCTATTTGCTAGCTCATCTTTTAACCATGCCGACAACTCATTTCTGAATGAAAGCTCTTCATTTGAAAACTCAAAGTCCATCTTTTAAGTCCTTACATTTGTGTTAATAGTTTTATATTCAATGTGCATGTTGTGTATGTGCACTTTTAATTTGAGGTCACAGCAAGGCATGTAACAGTTCTTACTATTCCTGGAATCACATGAACTTTTGATATTACCAAATCCCCTACTGTGTTTTGGCCTTCTGTGTTTGTGACAGCAATGATGTCATAAGGTCCAATCACAGCATCCACAGTGACCACCTCGTCTAGCGCTATTAGGGCATTCGATACATCTCCTGCTTTTCCTGCAGCAGTCTCTATTAAAATATAAGCTGTGGTGGCCATGCCGAAAATTAAACACCCCAAATGATTTCTGACCTGTATATACGTGAATTCTATTTTGCTGGAAGAATCGGTGTCAATTAATAGGTGAATTTGATTTCAAATTTCTACCTTTGTAGGAAATTCGTGTTCGGTTTTATATAATCGCTGTGTTTACCGTAGTCGAGTAGAGAAAAATAAAGGTGATCTGGAGGCTTTCTCTTGTCCAATTCCGATCTTTTTAGGAAGGCGTGGGGTAGTTTTGCAACGGGTGTTTCTCTAATAACCACTGTTGAGGAAAATGGGTCTGTTCACGGCATGACTGCCAACGCAATCGCTTCGGTTTCTCTTGAACCTATGCTAGCGATGGTTTGCGTGGACCATTCTGCGAAAACCTACCCTATACTTGAATCAACTGGCAAATTTGGCATCAATATAATGGCGGAGGATCAAAAAGCCATAGCCGAATATTACGCCAAGTCAGATACTCCATCCGGCGTTATCAACCCCGCAATATTTAGGTTCACCGAGGCTGGCACTCCTTTCTTGGAAGGATCGCTTGCTTCCATGGATTGCCAGGTTGTTAATGCTCATAGGGAAGGAGATCATACGGTTTTTATCGGTGAGGTTTCAGAAATTGAGGTATCTGGAGGGTCTCCTCTTTTGTTCTACACTGGTAAATGGATGACTCTTACTCAATAGTAGTAGCTAACATAGTATCGCTTGATTCCTAGCCGATTAGCTCGGGATCAGGTTGCTGTTGACAATGATTTTGTAGCTGACTTACCATTAACTGCGCTTTTTTTTTCATGGACTGTTTATAGACTGTTCATACTGTAGGAATAAGAAGCAGGTTCGCATTCAAATAAAACGGGTTTTATTAAGAAGACTAGGAGGTTTATTTTCATGACTACTTCTTTCAAACCGCTGGGTAACCGAGTAGTTGTGGAGCCCTTGGAGGGCGAGGAGCAAGTGAGCTCGGGAGGGATTTACATACCCGATACAGCTAAAGAAAAGCCACAGGAAGGAACAATTGTTGCCGTAGGGCCTGGAAGGCTTACAGACGAAGGGGCTAGAGTGCCAATGGAATTGGAGGTCGGTGATAGTGTCGTTTATTCTAAGTACGCTGGTACAGAATACAAAGAGGGAAACATAGAATATTTAGTGCTTAGAGAAGACGACATTCTATTTAAGAAATAATAAGACGGATGATTAAAGAAATTAACATTTGTAACTGAAAAAAGTAGGAGGAAGTAATGGCAAAACAGCTGACTTTCAGTGAAGACGCCAGAGCTGCAATGAAACGTGGTATAG
Source organism: Dehalococcoidia bacterium UBA6495 (assembly GCA_002435305.1). Classification (GTDB taxonomy): domain Bacteria; phylum Chloroflexota; class Dehalococcoidia; order Lucifugimonadales; family UBA826; genus UBA11996. The sequence continues at coordinate 14,796 of DJMH01000077.1, read as the reverse complement.
ATACCATGGCAGACACTGTCGGGGTTACTTTGGGTCCAAGGGGCCGGAACGTTGTCTTGGATAAGAAGTTTGGACCACCACAGGTTTGTAGTGATGGGGTGACCATCGCTAAAGAAATTGAATTAGAAGACGCCTTTGAAAACATGGGTGCACAGCTTCTCAAGGAAGCCGCTAGCAAAACCAATGATGTAGCAGGAGATGGAACCACAACTGCCACAGTATTGGCACAGGCTATCATCCATGAGGGTTTTAAAAACATAGCTGCTGGGGCGAACCCAATGGCTATTAAGAGGGGAATAGATAAGGGTGTTGAAACGTTGAGATCTGCCGTTCAAGACATGTCTACCCCGGTTGAGGGAAGAGTACAGATCGGCCAGGTCGCCTCCTTGTCTGCTCACGACGATGACATGGGAAATCTTATAGCTGACGTTATGGAGAAGGTTGGAAAAGACGGTGTAATCACCGTTGAAGAATCGAAGGGCCTCGATTACGAACAGGAATTCGTTGAAGGAATGCAGATCGATCGGGGGTATATATCCCCTTACTTCATAACGGATCAAGACCGCATGGAATCATCCATTGAAGACCCCTACATCCTCATCACAGATAAGAAGGTTTCGGCAGTATCTGATTTGTTGCCAGCACTAGAAAAGGTTCTACAAATAGGCAAGAACGTTATTATCATAGCTGAAGATATTGAAGGTGAGGCATTAGCCACCTTAGTGGTCAATAAATTGCGAGGTACCTTGAATGTACTTGCTGTCAAAGCTCCTGGTTTTGGCGATCGCAGGAAGGCCATGTTGGAAGACATGGCTATCTTGACGGGTGGGATTGTAATTAGCGAAGAGGTTGGCAGAAAGTTAGATTCAGTAACAGTTGAGGATCTCGGACGTGCTCGTAGAGTCGTAGCTAGTAAAGAAGAGACCACCTTTGTTGAAGGTCATGGTGATGAAAGCCAGATTCAGGGAAGGATAAATCAAATTAGAGCTCAGACAGAGGAAACCACTTCCGACTTCGACCGGGAAAAACTCCAAGAAAGGCTTGCTAAGTTGTCGGGCGGTGTCGCCATAATAAAGGTTGGTGCTGCGACGGAAGTTGAGCTGAAAGAAAAGAAGAATCGAGTTGAAGATGCCTTGTCGGCAACCAGAGCTGCCGTAGAAGAAGGTATTGTTCCTGGTGGGGGACTGGCCTTGATTCGAGCACGTGAGTCTTTAGATGCTGTAGATCTCAAAGGAGATGAACAGACCGGGGTCAATATTTTGAAAGAAGCTCTAACGAAACCTCTTATGTTGATTTCTCAGAATACTGGTGTTTCAGGAGAGGTCATTTTGGCCGAAACCCTGAAGGGTGAAGGCGACTATGGATACGATGCAGAATTAGGGGTGTACGGGAACTTATTAGAACAAGGGATCATGGACCCAGCAAAAGTTACGAGAGCTGCTATTGAAAATGCATCTAGCGTTGCCGCGATGGTTTTGACTACCGAATCCTTGATAAGTGATATTCCGGAAGCAGCCGCACCGGCACCTGCCATGCCTCCAATGGATTACTAAGATACATTCTTTGTAGTTCATACAAAAGGCCTCCAGGATAGCCTGGAGGCCTTTTGTATATATATTGACCTTGGATTTCTATCCCCACACCTTGCACACCAAGACACATTTGGCACTATAATCACATGGTGCTGGCACCATAAGCCCATAGTGAATGACCTGATTGGTGCCTTTTCCAGTAATTAGGTCCACAAATCACTTTTAAAGGTAGTTCATTTGTTCACACATCTTCACGTGCATACCGATTACAGCATGTTGGACGGACTGGCAAGATTGGACCCTTTAGTTGATAAGGCTGCGTCGCTAGGCATGAAAAGTTTAGCCATAACAGACCATGGAGGCCTTTATGGCGCAGTCGATTTTTACCGGAAGGCCAAGAAAAGCGGAGTAAAACCAATAATCGGCTGTGAGATGTATGTTGCAACGGGAAGCCGGTTTGATCGTAACCCTTCGGATAAAATACACCATTTGACTGTTCTCGCAAAAGATGCCGTTGGCTATAAAAACCTAGTTAAGTTGGTTACAGCCTCACATTTAGAAGGCTATTACAAGCGACCTAGAGTGGATAGAGAAATTCTTGAAGCTCATTCATCGGGACTGGCAGTATTATCAGGATGCCCGAGTGGGGAGGTGCCCTGGTTGATTGCGCAAGGACGGTATGATGAGGCGAAGGAGGTATCTGGCTGGTATAAAGAGGTCTTTGGCACTTATTTTTTGGAGTTGATGCAACATGGTGGTGTTCCTGAATTACCGGAAATAAACAAAGGTTTATTGCGATTAAATACTGAAGTGCAAATCCCATTGGTCGCCACAAATGATTCTCATTATGTGGATAAGCAAAATGCCATTGATCATGAGGTTCTACTATGTATTCAAACCAATACCAACATTCAAGATGACAGAAGGATGAGATTCGAGGAAGATTCCTATCATCTAAAAACACATGATGAGATGATGTTGCTTTTCCCTGACTCTCCTGAGGCCATTGCCAATACTGAAATGGTCGCGGAGATGTGTGAATTAGAATTGGATTTTTCCCAGGCAAGGCTGCCGGAATTTCCTGTACCCGGCGGCATGACCTCAAATCAATACTTGGCCGAAATATGTTGGAAAGGATATGAAGAAAAAGTCCGACATAAAACTCAAGAATACATAGCCCGACTTGAATACGAATTGAAAGTAATAGAACAGACAAGCTTTCCGGATTATTTTTTAGTAGTCTGGGACATTGCTAGATTTGTCAGGCAGAATGAAATATTTTTTACAGTCAGAGGCAGTGCAGCTGCAAGTCTTGTACTTTACTGTTTAGGTGTGACTGATGTTGACCCGATGCCATTCAAATTAGTCTTTGAAAGATTTTTGAATATTGAGCGGAAAGAAATGCCAGATATCGATATGGATTTTCAGGATGATCGTCGCCAGGAGGTGATCAATTACTGTTCGGCTCGCTATGGTAGAGAACACGTAGCCCATATCATTACGTTTGGCACCTTCGGGGCTCGTCAATCAATTAGAGACGCAGGCCGGGCGTTGGGCATGTCTTTAGAAAGTGTCGACAAAGTCGCAAAGATGATTCCTGAAAGGCTTAATATAGATTTAGATTCTTCCATACTGGAAAGTCAAGACCTTAACAATGTTTACCAGACGAGTTCTGATGTCAAAAAACTTATGGACACTGCTAGGCAACTTGAAGGAGTCACTAGGCACAAAAGCCTACATGCTGCCGGGGTGGTCATCTCAAAAGAACCTTTGAATGATGTTGTACCTTTGGAATTCACTTCACGCGGGGATGATGAAGGTGCAGTTATGACTCAATATTCCATGGAGCCGGTTGCAGCTTTAGGCCTTCTAAAAATGGATTTTTTAGGTCTTGTAAATTTAACGGTATTGGACGAGAGTCTTAAACTTATAAAGCTCAATCACGGTATAGATTTAACGCTTCAAGAAATACCCTTAGATGATAAATTGACCTTTGATATGCTGTCGAGGGGGGAGACTGTTGGTGTGTTTCAGCTAGAAAGTTCGGGAATGACTCGTAACATTAGAGAATTGAAACCCTCTACACTAGGTGACGTGGCTGCAATGATTGCTTTGTTCCGGCCAGGCCCGATGGACCATATAGGTACTTTTATCGACGGAAAACGTGGCCGTAGAAAAGTTACTTACATACATCCTGCTATGAAGGAAATACTAGAGGAGACTTATGGGGTTATTGTGTATCAGGACCAGGTGCTCCATATCGCTAGGGAATTTGCAGGTTATTCATTAGGAGAGGCAGATATCGTGAGAAAGGCCATGGGTAAAAAAGACCCGGCAATCATGGCCGAAGAGAAGACAAAATTTATAACTGGGTCTCTAGATAAAGGCCATTCCGAATCGTTGGCAGTTAAAGTTTTTGATTTAATTGAACCTTTTGCAGGATATGCTTTTAATAAGGCGCATAGCGTTAGTTATGGGATGGTTTCATATTGGACAGCCTATATGAAAGCCAATTACCCGGCCGAATACATGGCCTCATTTATGAACTCGTATATGGACAAGAAGGATCGATTGATCGCGGCTGTAGCAGATTGTCGCAGGATGGGAATTGAGATTTTAGCCCCGGATATAAACAGAAGCTATTCGAAGTTTACCATTGAAGAGAACCCGGGATCTGGAAAGGCAATAAGATTTGGGCTGGCAGCAATAAAAAATATAGGCTCAGAAGCATTAAGATCATTTTTGGATTCACGAGATCAAAATGGCCCTTATGAAACCTTAGAGCAGTTATGTCATGATGGGGATATTGGTTCACTAAATAAGAAAGCCATTGAATGTTTGGTGATGTCAGGGTCCTTCGATAGTTTCGGGGATCGGACCGGATTATTGGAAGTAAGCGATCGTATTAGTTCCTTAGCCCAAGATGAGGCTAACATACGAAATTCTAATCAGTCGACAATGTTTGAAATCCTAGGGGATTCAGTAAATAGTGCCTTGTCGTCGATAGATATACCTTTTGCATCTACCTCGGATCACCAGAAAAGGCTTTGGGAGGTGGAGTTAATGGGTATTAGCGTTTCCGGTGCGGGTAATCTTGGGAAACTACTTAGTGGATTTGGGAAGGATGTCTCGGTTATGTTGACACAATTGCAGGGTGGAAGCTCGTCGGGACCCGCGGTTTTGGCCGGGCAGATTTCTACAGTGGTGGACAGGATGACGAGGGATAATAGGCCGTTTAAGGTGGTGAATATAGAAGTTTTAGATGGAAGTTTGGAGGCGGTAGTATGGGAGGATATTCTTAATAAAACTGCAGAATTATGGGAGCCGGGACGTATAATTAAAATTAAAGGAAATTTGAGAGAAAGAGACGGAGAAGTGACAATTAGCGTGACCGAGGCAAATGAAATTAATTTAGATAAAGCTTTTAATAATATGGATACTACGGGTGCTAACTCTAGCGAGAATGGGTCGATTTTGCCTAACAGTGCCCCAATGAAAAATATGGATGGTAATGGGATTTACCCTAATGAACCGGAATCTCTCACCAATAGAAAAAAACTCGTCTTATCTATACGGGAATCTAATAACACAACCCGTGATCAAATGCTTCTTGATGATATTAAGAGATTGCTTCTGAGTGCCTCAGGGAATGATGAGGTTGGCCTTGAGATTGAGACAGAGTCTTCTGTGGTGGTGATGGAGTGGCCCCCAGTGAAAATTAATGCGACCCCTGAGTTAGAGTCAAAACTTTCTGCTTTAGTTGGGTCAACAGGGAAGGTGACAATTCAGAGCTTAATGTTTTGAAATATATTCTTTTTCTAGTTCCAATAGCTCCAATTTTAGGTCAAGTCTAGTTTTTCCCTTTCCAAAACCGGTCAAATTACCATTTGCGCCAATCACTCTATGACAGGGAATTATTAGAGTAATTTTGTTGTTTGCCATTGCTTGACCTACCGCCCTGGAGGCTTTTGGACTACCACTTTTCTCAGCTACCCATTTATATGGTTTAGTACGGCCGACTCCTATGGATCTGCAGATGGCCCATGCTGTTTTATAAAAACGAGGCGCAGTGGATACATCCAGGCTAATATCTTGAAGTGAATAATTTTTGCCTTCTAGGTACCCGCGGAGTTTTTCTATTTCTTTAGAAAACAAATCTGTTGTTTTCAGATGCTTTGAGTCCCATCCCTTGATTTCTTCCATGCATTTAGATTCCTGTTTTTCTGGCAACGAGCATCGGGTTACGCCTCGGGCATTTTTCTCTAAAGCTATCCACCCAAAAGAGGTCTCGAATTTCGTGTTATATAGGTTATCTGGTCTCATTTTTTTGAGACCATTTGAAAGAACGTCCTGCAATTTCCCTCCAAAGGTAATTTCTAATTGTTTTCCAACAGTCATCCAAATTTTCAGAATAAGGAGATTGGGTTGAATACTTTTCCTTCATAAGAGCATCAGCGATAGTGTATATTTCTATATGGATACTTGGATATCTAGTTGACAGTATTGAAGAAAACTCACCGATAGTTTGGTACTTGTTTTTTGATGTTCCAGCCAATGCTCCAACCCTGTACATTTTAGTGGTCAGTTTTTCTGCTTGGGACAATCCAGATAGTCCATACTGCCAGAATGTAATTAGGGCGGAAGACAGAACCACAAAAGAAAATACAATTGATAGAGGTAATAAAATCGATTTTTTAAGTATAGAATTTCCATTTCCTGTGAAAATTCCACCAGCTTCTCCTTCCGGGCCTAGGTCGTCATAAAAATCATCAGGTGGTTTGGGGTAATCCCCGTCCTCATACACACTACCGGATCGAATCAAGGACGAAGGAGTTTTTTCTCGATGGAGTCTTGAATATTTACTCCAGTTAGGGGTTGGTTCAAAATCAATCCATCCATAGTTGGGGAAATATACTTGCACCCACCCATGGCTGTCAGAATCTTTAATGGTTGATGAATCTTTACCCGGAGAATACGTCCCTGCAGAATATCCAGTAGCCAATCGCGCCGGAATTCCTGCGGTTCTAAGCATTACAGTCATTGCTGAAGCGAAATAATCGCTGTAACCAGTTCGAGTGGTAAATAGAAAATGATCTACCCCGTCAGCTCCAATGGGCGGTTTAGATATTTTATGTGAATATTGGTACTCCCCTTGGCGAAGATGCTCTTCTATTGCCACTGCCTTGTCGTATGGATTCGTTTTCCCCGATGTGACCTGTGCAGTCAGGTCATCTATTCTTCTAGGCATATCTTCTGGTAACTGGAGATAATGATCTTGAATAAAACCGTGGTATGTTTGGCCAGAAGTCCTGAGTTCCTCCGGACTAGAAACTGATACAGATGAAACCATCATCAATTGCTTGTTAGCGGGAATTTGACGGGCCAGTTTCCAATTGACGATGTCTAAATTTAGGGGCGCGGTTCGAGTCAAGTTTATTTTCTCGGTACCATTATTATTTGATGAAGTGTTTATATATTTGTATTCGTTAGGAAGTTGCGATAACAGAAATTCTTCAAAATTATTATTACGAATGCCGGCTGGAAATTCCTGCAAAAACTTTTCTACATCTAACTCGAACTGCTGCAAGTCAGAAGGTAAATAACCATCGATGTTGTCATCCCCAACCTCAACTTCGAATGTTTTTGGTTTGAGAGATTCCAAGGATATTGATTCGCTCACACTAGAAATGTTGCCTCCCGCAAAGAATTGATCCGATGGAAATGACATCTCTATACGTTGACTGGCAAGCTTTGTTGATTGTAAGCCCGACGTATTGTCGAATTTAGAATATTTGTCTAGATCAATTATATGAGTTTCGCCAGATATCCAGCCTTCATGAGTGTATGTATTATACGTGCGTGAAATCCAATAATTAGGATAATCTGATTTGGTTATTAATACGGCTTCTTCCCGAAAGGAAATAGATCCAATAAAAGGTAAAAATTTACCGAAACCCCTACCATTTTGTTGTGTTCTCGACGGTACACTACCGAGGAGACGAGCGAATTCATTTTCAATCACCGCCACAGGCTCTCTCGCTGCTTTCCACGTGTCGGCAACTGGCCTTGAAACATATATTTTCAGCGGTATTGCAGTAGAAACAACCAGTATTGCTATGCTGTACCAAATTGCAGAGTTTAAAGTTAGCCACCCGTCCAAATTATTGAAAGATGTTCCATTTTTGGACCACTCACCTCTTTGTTTCACGGTGGTTATATGTGTTATTAGAATCATAGCCATGAAAGCATATAGATAGAACCTGGAACTGTACTGCTCAGGTAATAAGCTTAAGCAAGTTAATATAGACACTCCATTAAGGACAACCGAGATCCAAATATTGTTGTGCCTAAAGGTAAACCAGGACGAAGTATAGCCCAATATCCAAGTCAGACTTAGGAGGAAAATGGTGTAGGGAATCAAGTCGGTACTTATTCCGTCGGTGGTAGCTATTTCATACCAATAAGCCAGGCGTAATTTTAGTTCAGAAAGTTTTTCATCTAAAGGTAGATTTTCTATGAGAGTGAGGGTGTTATAGAGTACAAGGATTGTTCCAATCAAAAATGAAATCAAATGAATCAATATGGGATTCAGCTTGATCTGATGAGAGAAGAGAGGGAATAGGCTTGAAATTAGTATCATGGTGTATATACCAGGGGTGTCTACCCAATTCCCTAGCACTACTATATTGGCGGTGCAGATAAGAGAAAGTAAAAGTAATACGTATAATGTTATGCCTTGTTCAGGCATAAAGGTTTTCAAATTGGTTACTGCATTCGCCCATCTGGTTGGGGTTGATTGTCGAGGTTTTAATAACTCCGAAATACGGACTTCTTTAATCATGACGACTCTGTCACGGCTAAATTTTGTACTGATCTCCTAAAAAAAGATCGTGACAAAGATTCGTTAATTTCATCATTCCTATTTATTAGATACGGGGATATACCTATATTGTCTAGGGCTGATAATGTCGGTCCTAATTCATTCTTGCCACCGAATGAATTTGCATTGATCATTATCACAGTGATGCTTGTATTAAATTGAGACAATTCAGACAAAGCTGTCACCCAATTTGGTTCTGAAGATGGGGTTATGATGATAATGGATGAATGATTGACCCATATGTTTCTTTCTTCTGTTATCACCTGGTGGAGCTTTTTACTTTTTCCGGGTTTTGCGATGGCTAACGTCCGCATAGTCCGGTCAAAATGAGAGGACCCTATCCCTGGTGTTATATAGTAACGATCATCTCCGTGACCCAGAAACCCGACGGGGGTATGCGAGTCAGTGTATCTTTTAGTGAGAGAAGCAGTCACCGAAATTGATAACTCATCGGTACTGTCGTCCAATCTTCCCCATTGCACAGATTCATCGAGATCATTCAGGATGATAACTTCGTTGGATGAACCCACATCAAATTCCTTGGACATTAGCCGGTTAGATCTTGCCGTAGTTTTCCAATGTACCCTGCTCAAACTATCTCCATAGGCGTATTCCCTGACGCTGGAGGCGTGTGGAGAGAGGGTGTTGGATTTTTTTCTCGATGTTCCTTCATTGGTTATCTGAGAGTTTCCTATTTGAAAATTTCTCAAATCGTAAATTTTCGGATAAACCATTATTTTATCGGACTCGCCGTGGCGGGTTGAAGCTTTATATATTCCTAGTAGATCAGTTGTTGAGATCTCTATTGGTCCCATTTCAAACAGGCCTCTTTGGCGTGCATGATCAGTAGATCTCCAGGATCGGTAACCTTTGGCGGTTAATCCTAATGCAGAGGAACTTGTGTACCCAGGAATTGTGGTTATGTCAGTGGCAACTATTAATGTTTTTGGTATTACGCTTAGGTTTCTAATACTTACTCTTTTATCTATCTGTTCTCCTACACTAAGCAAATGATTTCGGCGATCGATACTGACTTCAATTTTTCTTATATTTAAGTACACCGTAATTAAAGATACTATGCTAACGACAGTTATGATGTATGCCAGCCGAAAGAAAAGCCCAAATCCTGTAGCTAAAGCGGTGATCATGGTGATAACTAGTAATACCATTATTAGGTAAAATTTGGATGTCGGAGCTAATCGAATTTTTGAGATGAGTTTATCTCCTGAACCAACTCTGAGCTCTTTCACCAGGTATGGGGGTGGATTTCATAAAATCTTGAATAACCTGTTCGGGTTCCATACCGTTCATCCTGGCTGAAGGGGAGGGTATAAGTCTATGAGCCAAAATAGATGGGGCTAAATGTTTTACATCATCTGGCAGCACGTAATCCCTCTCGCGAACGATTGCCAGTGCCTGGCTTGCACGATGTAACGCAATAGATCCCCTTGGGGAACTCCCTAAGCTTAGTTCTTGCACATTCCGAGTTTGGCTGACTATTTTTACGATGTATTCTTTGATTAGATCGTCTACATATACTGATTTGACGGCCTCTTGCATGGCGGTGACCATTTCTGGTGTCACAACAGAGGAAATGCCGTCAATGGGATGGCTTAATGATTGGTTGTTTAAGATCGCAATTTCATCCATTTCATTTGGGTAACCGAGACTGACTTTTAGTAAGAACCTGTCAAGTTGGGCCTCAGGCAAAGGGAAAGTACCTTCATATTCAATAGGATTTTGGGTGGCGATAACCATAAAGGGTTTCGGAAGTTCTCTGGTAATACCCTCCATGGTTACTTGATTTTCCTCCATGGCTTCCAACATAGCAGACTGGGTTTTGGGTGTGGCACGGTTAATTTCATCCGCCAATACAATTTGTGAAACTATGGGTCCTTCCCTAAATTCAAAATCGCCACTTTTTTGGTTGTATATTGATACTCCACTAACGTCTGTTGGTAACAAATCGGGGGTGAATTGAATTCTCTTGAAAGTGCATCCACTTGATATAGCCAGGCTTCGGGCTAGAACAGTCTTCCCGACTCCCGGTACGTCCTCGACTAAAATATGGCCCCCGCTCATCAAGGCAATTGTGGCCAACTCTACAGAAGTTTGCTTACCAACTATAACTTGATTGATATTATC
>DJMH01000077.1:0-3854 GCA_002435305.1 Dehalococcoidia bacterium UBA6495 | reverse complement strand
CTGTCACAGCCTGTCCTTTCTTAAATATGCGATCATTCCTAAATGATCGCATATTAAGTGTTTCTAGCATACTGGGTTTGAGTAAGGCAATATAATTTAATGAAGGAGTGAACCGAAGGTACGGATTCTTGAGAGGTCTGGCATGTGGAGGCCTAGCACTAGCTTTGTACTGGCTCGTGTTTAGCGTATGTGAGCCTTAAGAGATTGGATTATCCTAATGGTGGGCCGACAAATTTTACTTTGTACTTGTCGGCCAGCTGAAGTGCTCGTTCTCCAAAGGTCTGTCCGTCGATTTTTTCATCCCCGACAGCATCAAAGAAAAAGTTTTCGAACTGAGGCGGGGAAATAATCACTAGAATCTTAGTTGGTTGCTCACTTGCTCGCCAGAATGTGTGGACAACATTTCTAGGTAAGAAAACAAAAGACCCAGCTTGAGCAACAAAAATGTCGTCGCCAAGTTTGATGTTAATTTCACCTTCTAGGATATAAAGAGCCTCGTCTTCATTTTCGTGGATATGCTGGCCTGGCCCGCCTCCGACTAAATTGGCTTCAAAGAGAGAATAGGCCCCATTCGTGTCTTCTTTGGTCGCCTTAAAAGTTAAAGGGTGATCAGATACCTGTAGCAGCTTGCCCTCATTTGGGCCTAACACAACTCGATTGCCGGTAAATGACATGTAATTCTCCAAAGTGATTTTTGGTTGAGCTTTTTAGGCATACTGCTTTTACTAATGGTGGGCGATGAGGGACTCGAACCCCCGACTCCCTGCGTGTAAAGCAGGTGCTCTAACCAACTGAGCTAATCGCCCCTAATGGAGAGCGCGCTTGGCGGGACTTGAACCCACGACCTCAGCCTTCGCAGGGCTGCGCTCTATCCAACTGAGCTACAAGCGCATTTGAAAATATCACGCTCCAGATTACGAGTATCAAAAATAAACTCTTTCAATCTGTGGGACAAATGTTAATTCCACAAATACTGCTAGTCAATCTCGGTTAGGGCTATATTGAAATTTAATCACTGGTATGACTCTATCAGTTTTGTCCTGATATTTTTGAAAATTGGGATAAATTCCTATTAATGACTCCCAGGCTTTAGCCTTGAGATAGTCCTCAAGTATGACAGCAGTAACATTCAAAAATTTCCCTTCTGCCAAAATTTCAACATTGGGATTTGACAAAATATTTCTGTACCACTGAGGAGCTGTGTGACTCCCCCCAAAGGAGCCAACACAATAATAATGACCGTCAATTTTTTTGAACAGCAATGGTGTATAGCGTTTCTTACCAGTCTTCCTCCCCACCGTTGTAAGCAGGAGCATATCTAACCCAACTAGCTTTCCCATGAATTTACCCCGGGTCAGACGAAGCATCATGGAATGGAATTTGCTAAATGCGACTATAAGTAATGATCGAAAGTTCATCTAAAATAAGCTTAATCGAAACTTTTCAGATTCTTTATTTTTACAAGATCAAGCCGCAAGATGCATTGGCAAACAAGCTCAATGGCTTTCTTTACATCTTTCATACTTATTAGAGAGTTATGACTGTGCAGATATCTTGTAGGTACAGTTATATTTATTGCAGGCGCTCCTTCAAAGGCTTTTTGCATCTCCGCTCCATCTTGCCCATATCCACTCAAAACATTGAATTGTAATTCTATGTCGGAATCTTCGGCAGTATCTATCACGAAGTCACGAAGTTTTAGATTAGGAAGCATCGATGAATCGTGTAAAAATATTGCTGGCCCACCCTCAAGTTTTTCCTGGGCCTCGTACTGTGAAATACCAGGATAGTCGCCAGCCACTCCAGATTCCAAATTTAACCCTATATCAGGCTTTACAGCATAGCTGCTGGTATGCGCTCCCCGTAACCCTATTTCCTCTTGCACAGTTGCCACCGCACATACATTGAAAGGCAAATCACTGCCTTTGATTGATTCCATAACTCCCAATAAAACAGCTAGCCCAGCTCTGTCGTCCCATGCTTTACCTAATATGAATTCACTATTGTTTAACCTGGTAGCATCGCTAACAGGAGCTATTGGATCTCCAGGTTTTATGCCTAATCTGTTTTCAGCATCTGTTTTGCTTTGAGCACCAACATCCAAGAAAAGGCTTTCTCCCTTAAAAATTTTCCCCCTTTCATCTGCAGACATTACATGTGGGGTTTTGATTCCCGTTATACCTAATACAGCCCCTTTTGACGTCATTATTTGCCATCTCTGCCCAATTATTGCTTGATCCAGCCACCCCCCCAAGTTCTGAAATTTTATAAAGCCATCATCATTTATGTATCTTACAAGCAATCCGACTTCGTCCATGTGGGCCGAAAGCATTATGTTAGGAGATCTGGACGGACCTTTTTTTATACCAATGAGCGAACCCATCCCATCCGTATCTAAAGAATCAACGAATGGAGATAATTCTCTTTTCATTATTTCTCGCACGGTGTTTTCGAACCCTGAAGGGCCTGGAGCATTTGAAAGTTCTAGCAGTAATGATTCTAGATTAATCATAGATTTTCCTCAGTAAGGTTAGAATGTTCTACCCGCGGCTTTTATAAGCCGTAAGTATAATTAAATATTCTCTTAAGATAATACAATGAAAATTCATGGTGGTATCTTCGCCGCCAAATTAGTTATTATTGGTGGGATTAAATTAATAATGACTATACTATCGTTTTCGTATTAAAGGTTTTATGGTTGAGATAAAGACTGATTCGGCGCTAAATAGGAACTTTTCCTTTCTTGATGTTGCTAAGGGGTTTGTCCCTAAAATTCTTGATGCATCGCGGGTAATTTCCGAAAGTAGAGAAATACCTCCTCGGCTGGCATCAGAAATGGCCGAAGAAGGACTTTTTAGGCTTTATATTCCTAAATCTGTTGGGGGATTTGAGATAGATTATCTAGAATTTCTAGAACTGGTTGCGGTTATTGCAGAGGCTGATGGTAGTGTGGGCTGGTGTTTTAATCAAAATAACGTGTTGTCTACCTTATCTGCCTTTATGCCTAAGGAGTTAGCTCAGGAGATCTGGTCCGATCCCACCGTTGTTTTATCTAACGGCCCCCCTGTCTCCCCCACGGCGGTTTCGGTTGAAGGTGGATATCGGTTGAGTGGTAGATGGAATTTCAGTTCTGGTTCTCGTCACGCAAAATGGGTGGTGGCTTTGAGTCCTATCAAAGGTAGGGTGTTGGAGGATGGTGAATCTCCTGAGATGCGCAATATGATGATTCCAAAAGAGGAAGTCGAATTTATCGACACATGGGAAGTTAATGGATTGAGAGGCACCGGGAGTTTTAGTTTCACAGCCAAAGATTTATTTGTGCCGGAGTCCCATTCATTCATTGAAGGTGGATCGTCTAGGGAAGAAGGGCCGATATATCTAATTCCTAAAAGCCTTTTGTTTTGTTCGGGATTTGCAACCACGGCATTAGGAGTAGCGAGGGGTGCTCTAAATGATGTGATCCAATTATCATCGGCTAAAACCCCTCAAGAGCAAGAACTACTTAGGAAGCAACCTTTTGTTCAACGTGAAATTGGGCAGGCTGAAGCGATATGGAGATCGGCTAAATTGTATCTTAGAGACAGCGCTGAAGCTGTGTGGGAAAGTGCGGTTAAAGAAAGAATAATACCTTTGGAAAGGAGAATAAATTTGAGGCTTTCCAGCACACATGCAATCAGAGAGGCAGTTAAGGTAGCAGACATAGCTTATTCTCTAAGTGGAGCGACAGCAATATTTGAGACTAGTCCGATACAAAGGCGTATGCAAGATGTGAAGGTGATTGCCCAACAAATTCAGGGAAGAATGTCACATTACGATACTGCTGGACAATTTTTTCTCGGTCTGGATCCCCAGAG
>DJMH01000022.1:93850-96013 GCA_002435305.1 Dehalococcoidia bacterium UBA6495 | reverse complement strand
CTCAGTCTCCTCTTCTTCTAGTTCAGTCACGTCGGAAGAAGGAATACTATCTTCTATTACCACGTCGCCTTCTGTTTCTTCTGGAACCGTCAGTTCCTCGACTGGCGCCTCAGATATGTATCCTTCCGGAGGAAGTGTTTCTGACGTCTGTTTAAGACTTAATCCAAGTCTTTTCCTTTCCATCTCAATTTTTAGGATCTTTACCTTGATTTCTTGCCCTTCACTGACAACCTCATTAGGATTCGTTATCACCGCCTCGCTCAGTTCTGTTATATGAATCAGGCCTTCAATTGAATCCTCCAGCCTTGCGAAGGCTCCAAAATTGGCTATTTTGGTCACAGTTGCATCTACCACGTCGCCAACCTGATATCTTTCAAATATGGTTTCCCAAGGCTCTGGTTGAAGTCGACGCAAGCTTAGAGCGATCTTCATTGTCTCTCTGTCTATCCTAAGGACATATACATCCAATTCTTCCCCCACCTTTACCAAATCCTCCGGAGACCCAACCATGCTCCAGGACATTTCTGAAATGTGAATAAGTCCATCAGCGCCACCCAAATCTACAAACGCACCAAAATTACTTATTCCCGTTACAATGCCTTTGCGAACTTCACCCTCTACTAATTTTTCGATCAGCTCAGCCTTCTGTTCATCTCTTTGTTCTTGCAAGGCCGATCTCTCTGAAAAAATAGCCCTGTTTCGAGATCTATTAACTTCCAGTACCTTAACTTTCAGGGTTTTGCCGATTAAATCTTTTCCAATTGAACCTTCTGAAACATTTGCCTCACCTGACTCGAAGGATTCCTGTTTGAAAAGGTCTCTTGAAATAGTTATTAATTGAGACATTGGAACGAACCCTTGAACATTGGCGACTTCCAAAATACACCCACCCCTATTAAATCCCACTATCACACCTTCTACAGGTTGGTCTTGATCCATTAATTTTTGGATATCTCGCCAACCTTCCTCCCCTCTAGCACGGTCCACCGAAAGCATAGGGCCATCTTTGGAATCTGGGCGCATTACAAAGGCAATCAAAGAATCACCTTCACTAAGCTTCACCATTTCTTCTTTAGTAATGGTTTTCATTTCACCCATCGGCACAAATCCTTCTTCCTTGTGTCCAATGTCAAGAAAAACTCCATCGGAGTCCACCCGCATAACAGATCCCTCAACAACCTCCCCCCTCTTCAAAACCTTAAAATCCATCTCTTCTAGCAGTTGTTGCATATCTTGTGGAGAGTTATCTTGAGTTTCAGGTGGCATCCAATACTTCCATTCGTCATAATTTAGCTTGTGCAGCCAAGTTAATTATATGTAATACACCATCAGAAGGTAAAGGTGGCATTCCAAATTGAGGTTAATTACGCAAACCTATTTGCAGTTTTAAGAGCAAAGTTTTGGTTAAAAAAAGCCCCCTGGCAGTGGCCTATTTTCCCACGCCGTTGCCAGCGCAGTATCGTCAGTGCTGAGTAGTTTCACTTCCGTGTTCGGGATGGGAACGGGTGGGTCATACTCGCTTGTACCACCAGGGGACAATTACCATATTAATCAGCCTCGTCAAAGGCAGGTACATAAATGTACATTCAATCTGCAAATAAAACAATACGTGTGGGAAGCAAATACAATCTCAAAAGGTATCTAAATCACTACAGGTCATCCACGGTACCCAAACCGTTCTATGACCTATTTATTATTCTTGACCGCACCAATTCCAAATGCTAGCCTTACCAAACGAAGTTGTATAGTTATCCTCGATTCCAAATAAGGGTATAACTTAAATTAACCAGCATGTGAAGGAGTTGGAAAAGTGGCAACAACAAGCCTAATACAAGTATCTGAATCAGCCGCCGATAAGCTTTCTGAGATTCTAAAAGAACAAGGTGAAGAAAACGGAATGCTCAGAGTTATGGTTACTCCTAACCCTAATGGAGGATTCCAGCATGTCCTTGGAGTGGAGTCTGAACCAAAAGATGAAGATATAGTCATTGAGGCATTCAATATCAAGGTCGTTATTGATGGAGAAAGCGCACCTTTATTAGAAGGCGCAGAAATCGATTATGTGGATGGTCTAATGAGAAGCGGGTTTGTAATTTCGAACCCCAACATTGAACATTCTGGTGGTGGATGCGGGTCAGGAGGAGGTTGCAACTGCGGCGGTGG
>DJMH01000022.1:71209-93493 GCA_002435305.1 Dehalococcoidia bacterium UBA6495 | reverse complement strand
GGTGGTGGGGGTGAAGGCGGTTGTGGTTGTGGTGGCCACTAATATCTAGAAAATTTTAAAAGGGGCGGTCCGAACCGCCCTTTTTTTATTTAAGAAATGATCCTCCAATACTTAGATTCATTTTTAAAAGATCCTTTCGCAACCCTCTTATCTTTGAGCCTAGTATTACTCTCTATTTTAGTGGCAGTCACAATTCATGAATTTTCACATGCATTGGCCTCCAACAAATTAGGTGATACAACAGCCAAATCATTAGGTCGATTGACACTGAATCCTAAAAGTCATCTTGACCCACTAGGTTCACTGCTATTTTTATTTGTAGGATTTGGATGGGGCAAACCGGTGCCAGTAGACATATACAGAATTAAAAAAGTGCCTCCTTTATTAGGCATGTCGATGGTGTCTTTTGCGGGGCCAGCCTCTAATCTTGCGACAGCTATCTTGATAGGATTCTGTTTAAAAAAATTAGCATTAGAATTTGGATTAAGTGATATATGGATAGAATTAGGGTTCACTTTTGTACAAATTAGTTTAGTTCTAGCTGTTTTTAATCTTGTCCCTCTACCTCCGTTGGATGGCTACAAAGTAATCCTAGGTATACTACCCAAAGGCCTATCGATGCAGTATTCAGGCCTTGAAAGATATGGGCCATTTGCGCTAATAATCCTGTTTCTTATTGATATGACTGTACCCGGGGTAAGTATTTTATCAACGCTAATAGGGAAACCCGTGAAAATACTGTTGAACTGGATCTTTTAATATCTGGTGACGTCGTCGTGTATCATTTTCATAAGTTTTAATTCCTTTAATAAATCATAAATAAAAATCCAGCTTCAACACGAATTGAAGCTTGGACACTATAAAGGGGTGTAGATTTGGAACGTATCACTGTGGTTGGAATGGGTGTATTGGGAGCATCACTTGGACTGGCTCTAAAAAATATCCGGCTCAAAAACACCGAGGTAATAGGCCACTGTTTAGACCGAAAAACAGGGTCTGAAATTAATAAAATCAGAGCATTCGATTTAATGGAAGGAAATCTAAAAAAAGCTGTCGATGGAGCGCAACTTATTGTTCTTGATTACCCAATAAATGAATCTAGAGATCTTTTTGAGTCGATAGGATCGTTAGTGTCAGATGGTGCAGTTGTAACAGATATGCGGTCATCAAAAAAGAGGTCTGCGGCGTGGGCTGAGGAATTTTTACCAAACTCTGTATCTTATGTGGGAGGTCGACCAATAATTAAAACCCCAACAAAGGGAGTAGGAGATTCTTCGGCCAATTTGTTTGACGGGGTCAATTATTGTGTAATTCCGTCAAACTCCGCAGAAGACCAGGCTACCAAAACTGTGGTTGGGCTGGCAGAATCGATAGGAGCAAAACCCTATTTCCTGGATGTTGATGAACATGATAGTTATTCTGCCGCTATGGATCATCTCCCTTATTTGATTTCCACGGCTTTTATGAATGCCGCCTCTGGTAATGCATCTTGGAGAGAGATGTATAAAAGTGCCGGAAGTTTATTTGATATGCAGTCCACACTAAGCGCTAACGATCCAACAGATACCGAGGCTGATTCACTGACAATGTCCGAACCATTGATTTATTGGGTCGATCAAATGATCCTTTCGCTACATAAACTAAGGACCGAATTGCAAGAAGACAGCGATAACTTTATCGAATCTTTGATACACGCATGGGAACAAAGAGCGAGATGGGAAGCCGGTGTAGTGGGCCAAAATTCCGAGATGGTGGACCTGCCAAGTGCAGCCGAGTCTATGGCTTCTGCCTTCCTAGGAGACAAACTCGCAAGAAGAGTAACTAAGATAGGTGACGCAAACAAAAAAGAGTCCTGGAGATATCCTAGGAGCCGATAGAAGGCAATATGATCAGCAAAATAAAATCCCCTGCTAGGTTGCATGGCATGGTGAAACCTCCAGGGGATAAATCAATATCACACCGGGCAAGTCTATTAAACAGCATATCTAAAGGGGTATCACATGTGTCTAATTTTTGTGTCGGTGACGACAGATCCTCCATGCTGGGTTGCCTTAGAGGATTAGGGGCCAATATAACCAGGCACACCAATTGCAAAATTTCGGGAGCCGAAGAATGCTTTGAGATAATTGGGTCTGGACTTCATGGTCTTGCCGAACCAACAGATGTTTTAAATGCTGGTAACAGCGGAACAACTATGCGGTTAATATCCGGTTTGCTGGCGGGACAAGACTTCTTCAGCGTGATAACAGGAGACGATTCTCTTCGGAATCGGCCAATGAAAAGGATAACCACCCCACTAACTCAAATGGGTGCGGATATAAATGGCCGCGATGATAACTCTCTAGCACCACTTTCTTTTAAAGGTAGTTCTTTACAAGGAATAGAATATACGATGCCGGTAGCAAGTGCTCAATTAAAATCCTGCCTCATAATCGCCGGATTATATTCGAGTAGCCCCAGCATCATACATCAACCTGCAGAGTCAAGGGATCACACAGAAAGGATGCTCAATTCTATGGGTGGGGATTTGGAAATAAATGGACTCACAATTAAAACGGGGAACAAAGAACTCAGTTCTGTTGACGTCAAAGTACCTAGCGACACCAGTGGATCAGCTTTTTGGTTGATCGCCGGTGCGTGCCACTCTGATTCAAAGATAACCATCCCAAGAATGGGTATGAACCCTACCCGCACAGGGGTCTTGGAAGTACTTAAATCCATGAACGCGAATATAACGATAGAAAATGAGCACCTAGAAGGTGGTGAACCGACGGGGGATGTAACAGTATCGACCAGTGATTTAATAGCAACTGAAATATCAGGAGACCTAATACCACGGGTCGTTGATGAATTACCTATATTAGCTCTCGCCGCCTGTTTCGCTAGAGGTACAACGGTAATAGCCGATGCAGAAGAATTAAGAGTTAAGGAATCTGACCGGATTTCAGCAACTGTTGATAGTTTACAAAGATTAGGTGCCCAAATAGAAGAAACTTCGGACGGAATGCGAATAACAGGAACTCATACACTGACAGGTGCTGAAGTAGAAACCCATGGAGATCACAGGATCGCCATGACCAATGGAATCGCGGGCTTATTGGCTTCTGGGGAAACCACTATTGGAAATTCTGAGGACGCCAGTGTCTCCTATCCTTCTTTTTGGGAAGTTGTTTCAGAATTACAGGAGTAATTTTTCTAATCTTTTGAATCACAAAGATGTACAACCTCCAATCCTTTTAATACTTTCCGGACCGTCAGGCGTCGGAAAAGACGCATTACTTTCTCGGATGAGAGAATTAGAGGAGCCTTACCATTTTACTGTTACTGTTACTACAAGAACCAAAAGGGATGGTGAAACGGAAGGGAAGGACTACATATTCGTCAGTCAAGCTGAGTTCAGAGCACAAATGGAACAAGATGGGTTTCTAGAATGGGCAGAGGTTTACGGTAACTACTATGGTGTTCCACGTGATCAAGTGAAAACAGCTTTACAAAGAGGAAAAGACGTCATTGTAAAGATTGACGTTCAGGGAGCCAAAACTATCAAAGGGTTGGCTCCAAACGCCTTATATATATTCCTAGCCCCTCCCGATATGGGTCAGCTAGAAAAAAGATTGACAGAGCGTATGACTGAATCCTCGGATAGTCTTAAGATTAGACTCGAAACTGCCGCCAAGGAGATGAAATCCGCGAGTTGGTTTGATCACGTCGTGATAAACCATGAAAACCAATTAGATCTGGCTGTCGCAGAAATCCAAAATGCGGTTGACCTTGCACGCTTAGATCAAACGAAACCGTCAAATCTTGATATCACCTAAAGGAATCTAGGAATCTTTAAGGTTTTTTATAACGTCCCTTAAGATATTTTCTTCCTCTTCATTTTGAGTATCCATGCCGAAACTTACAGATGTAGCATATTTCCCATAAGTCGACTTGATTTTTCCAGCTATTTGGTCGTAAGTATCAATCACTGCGAAACTATCGAGCATTTCATCAGTAATTTCGTCGCCCATTTGATTCCATTTTCCGTCAATGGACATTCGATATAGTTTCTCATGGGTATCATTCCACCCTTGAGTCCTCATAACATCACCGTAACTGCGGGTTGATGCATAAAAGGAGATACGAGTTTTCGTTTCTTTTCTCTTTTTTTCTAGCTCTTCTTCATTTCTTCCTGCAACAATAAACCCACCTCCAGAAATTGTTATGTCCTCTATTGACCTACCGACTCTTTCCGCACCTTTCTGTAAATTGGGTAGAACCACATCTCTTGTATATTGTGGGGTGTTGAAGGAATGGAGAATCACACCATCACAAAGCTCGCCCGCCACTCTAAGCATATTTGGATTAACACCAGCTATCGAAACTTTTATATCAGGGTGTTCTATGGGGCCCGGGTTGAAAAATGGTGACATTAAATTAAAGGAATAATAATCTCCTGCGAAGTTTAATTTGGTTCCGTTTTGCCAACAATCCCAAATGTGTTTCAAAGCCATGACATACTCCCTCATCCGTGGGACAGGAGCTGACCATGGCATGGAAAATCTTCTGACTATGTGCCCTCTGACTTGACTCCCAAGACCCAAAGTGAACCTACCTTTCGAAAGGTTTTGTAGGTCCCACGCGATATATGCGGTATCCATAGGGCTTCGAGAAAAAGATAACGCAATAGAAGTTTGCAGCTCGATCTCTTCCGTATGCTCTGCCGCCAATACCAAAGGCAAATATGGATTATGACCTGTTTCACTGGAGAAAAAGATGTCGTAACCCCTCTCTTCTGATTTCCTGGCGGCATTAACAATGTCGTCAACAGAGTATTCTTGAAAGCTAGTCGAAACCTTCATAGTCCTTTATCCTCCGTGCATTAATTTCACAATAAATGGCATTTTACACAGGTGTTAGGGCCCTTAACAATAATTGAGGTTCTTCCTAGATTATTTCCCTATTAGTAGCTGGATTTTATTTAGGCTGCACCATATATAATGCGATGCACGAACAGAACAGACTGGATAAAATAATGCAAAATCATTTAGACCTTTTAGAAGCCCTTTACAATCAGCGAGCCATAAGATATTTCAAAGACCAAGACATCCCAAACGAAATAATCTATAGGTTGATAGAAATCGCAACTAAAGCACCTAGCGGAGGCAATAGCCAGCCGTGGAGGTTCTTGATAATTAAGGACCAAAACGTGAAAAACGAAATTGGCAAACTATATCTCCAGTCATGGAACCAAGTTTATGGGAGCGGTTCGAATGGAGGAAGAAATCTAGAACAAAAAGTTATGACTTCTGCCTCATATTTGGCCAAAAACATCGCTAAGGCGCCAGTTTGGGTTATGGCCTGCCTGAACCATGATGGCGGAGATTCCACCATGGGAAGAGGTGCATCGATTTACCCTGCTGTGCAAAATTTTTTACTGGGTTGCATGGAATTTGGACTGGGAAGCGTCATAACCACATTACACAAGAGGTACGAAAAGGAAGTAAAGGAACTGCTAAAAATTCCTGATACTACTGAAACTGCCGCTTTGTTGCCTCTGGGTTATTTGGCTGAAAAGGTTAATTACGGTCCCACCAAAAGGGACGAGGTAGACCAAATTACTTATCAGGATAGTTGGGGAAATCCTTTCAAATAAATAACTAAGAATCGAAGAGGAGAGAATCCATGGGGTACGAATTCATAAATTACGAAAAGAAGAACAAAATCGTCTATATAACAATAAATAGACCGGAAAGACTGAATGCACTTCACCCTCCCGCTAATCTAGAGATGAAAAAAGCTTTTATGGTTTTTGAAAGTGACCCTGATGCTTGGGTAGCAATAATCACCGGAACAGGGGAAAGAGCTTTTTGTGCGGGTAATGATCTGAGATACACAGCGGAAAACTGGGGAGAACGAGAAAAAGAAGCCGCAACTGGAGCCCGAACAAGAGCGGCCTTCGGAGGAATAACTACAGATACAGATTTCAAATGCTGGAAACCGATAATAGCTGCGGTCAACGGGTACGCTTTAGGTGGCGGCCTAGAACTTGCTATGGCCTGCGACATAATAATCATTGCAGACCACGCAGAGGTTGGGCTTCCGGAGCCGCGAGTTGGGTTAATTGCGGGGGCAGGAGGAGTCCATCGATTGCCTAGGCACATACCATTAAAGAGAGCAATGGGCATGATGCTAACAGCAAGACGAATTAGTGCACAGGAAGCCTATGAATTAGGGTTAGTTAACGAAATAGTGCCTTTAGCCGAAGTTATCCCCACGGCGGAAAGATGGGCAAATGAAATTTTGGAAGCCGCTCCCCTTTCTGTCCGAGCTTCCAAACAAATGGCTTACGAGGGCCTCGATTGGCCTCTCACTAATGCCTTACATAGAAAATATTCAGAGGAAAATAATTACCTTGGATCAGCTGATCAAAGGGAAGGGCCTCTGGCATTTTCAGAAAAAAGAAAACCAAATTGGATCGGAGCTTAAGGAAACATTTAGTAAAGGCATTTGCACCCACATTATGACAACAGAAAAGAGATTGCTACTTCCCGAAGGCGTTACCCCAAACAACTACCAAATCAAACTGGAACCTAATTTTGAAACTTTCACTTTCACCGGTAAAGTCATCATCAAAGCTAACGTTAATGAAGTCACTGATTCGATAATGCTTAACTCGGCCGAGCTTGAAATCACCGATATATCAGTAGCCTCTGAAGGCGCCGACTTAGAAGTGACCAGTACTTGCACTAACCCGGAATATGAAACCCTCACCATCACTCTCGCCGATAAAATCAAAACAGGGGAATCTAACTTACAAATGCAAATTTCATTTGTGGGTGAGCTCAACGATAGGTTGCTTGGTTTTTACCGAAGCCAATACACTGACATTGATGGAAATGAAAAATACTTAGCCGCCACTCAATTTGAATCCACTGACGCAAGGAGAGCTTTCCCATGTTGGGACGAACCCTCTACAAAAGCGACTTTTGATGTCACATTGGTTATACCAGGTGAAATGGTGGCGGTGTCAAATATGCCTATTGCTTCCGAGTCTCAAGGAAGAGATAACCGTAGAACCATAGTTTTTGATACTACCCCGGTTATGTCCACTTATTTACTTGCCTTCATTGTTGGAGACTTAGGATGTATTGAACAGTCGACCGATAGTGGAACATTAATGCGAGTTTGGACCACATCCGGGAAAGAAGAACAAGGGCGATTTGCATTGCAAACTTCTGTGGATTTGCTTAATTATTATAATGACTATTTTGGTATTCCGTTTCCTCTCCCCAAATTAGATCACTTGGCTATCCCTGATTTTGCCGCCGGGGCCATGGAGAATTGGGGAGCCATCACATATAGAGAGGTAGCTTTATTAGTCGATCCTGATAATAGTTCAGCAGGAACCAGGCAAATAGTGGCTGCGATAATTTCTCATGAAATGGCCCATATGTGGTTTGGTGACTTGGTAACGATGAAGTGGTGGAATGATCTTTGGCTGAATGAGAGTTTCGCTTCATGGATGGGCGACAAAGCAGTCGACGCTATCCACCCTGAATGGGATATGTGGACGCAGTTTTTAACTGCAGACACCGCCTCTGCTTTTTCCCTAGATGGTCTATCAAATTCACATCCGATAGAGCAAGAAGTGAATAATCCGGCCGAAATTGGCCAGTTGTTTGATGCGATCAGCTATAGCAAAGGGGGCTCTATATTACGGATGTTAGAGGACTTCATAGGAGCTTCAGATTTCCAAAAGGGTATAAGAGCTTACCTAGCAGATAATTCCTACGGAAACGCAGAAACTCAAGATTTATGGAGCGCCCTCGAAATTTCTTCTGGTAAACCAGTTGGCAAAGTGATGGATTCCTGGGTTAAACAAACAGGATTCCCTATGATTTCAGTCGACAGGACTCAGGATTCCAACAGCATAAATCTTTCCCAAACTAGATTTCTATATGAACACATAGAAGCCAAACCAGACGACAAAGAAAAGACCTCTTGGTATGTGCCAATAAAAATTAGTAGCAATCTTGAAGATAACCTTGAAACTCTTTTGATGGAATCTAGTGACCTGAAAATACAATTGGAGGCCAATGAAGACTCCAACGCCTCATGGATTAAATTAAACCCGAACCAAACAGGTTTTTTTCGAACTAAATACAGTGAATCAGATCTGGAAAATTTAAGGAATGCAATTGTAGCCGGCGAACTTACCCCTAGGGATAGACTAGGAGTACAAGGAGACTATTACGCTCTTGTCAGGGCGGGGTATACCCCCGTGGAGAATTTCCTTAACCTTGCCAGTGGATATTCTACCGAATCTGATGCTTCCGTACTTTCCGATCTTGCAACCGGGCTTAGGGGTATAGAGAATCTGATATTTGGGTTGGGTTGCCACTCAGAATATCAAATTTTCTGTAGAGAGATATTTTCGGCCATAAGCGAAAAGATAGGATGGGAAAAGCAACCAGGCGACGGGCACCTAGATGCCCTTTTGAGAAGTACGTCTCTTGGAAATTCTGGGCACTATGGTGATAAATCCGTCCTAGAAGAGGCTCGGATCAAATATGACAATCATGTATCCGAGCGGCAAGTAATACACCCTGATATACGTACAGTTGTTTTCAACCTGGCGGCCCAACAGGGAGATAAACTGGTTTACGATCAAATGTGGGCTTTGGAAAAAGCCTCGGATCTTCAGGAAGAGAAGGTTAGGCTCCATTCGGCTTTATCTAATTTTAGCGATAAGGAGTTATTGGAAGAAACTTTGAAAAAGTCACTTAGCGAAGATATCCGAGTTCAAGACTCTATAAGGGTGATTGTAACCGTGGCAGGCTCGGTACTAGGGAGATCATTAGCCTGGGATTTCATACGAAACAATTGGAAAGAAATTGACCGAAGATATGGTGATGGGGGATTCGCATTGATGCGTCTTGTATCGATAGTTTCCGGGTTTACAACCATAGAAAGATTGAAAGAAGTAGAACAATTTTTCGAAGACAATCCAACTCCAGCTGCAGAGAGGACTATAAGGCAGGCCAAGGAACGAATACGATTAAACCAAGCCTGGCTTTCAAAATATTCTGGTCAAGTCTCGGATTTTTTGCGCTAAAACCTTACTTAGGTTTATAAATTTCTTCAGTAAGTCTCGACCTTTGAAGTCCAATGTAGGAGTTGATTGAATAATCTGGTTGAAAATCACTCAATATTTTATTTGCTGAATTGTCTTCACGGCAGAGTAAATCGACTATAGTTCCTACGAGGGCCTTCGCCGGATTGACCACACCCTGAGTGTAATCTTGCACCAAATAATCAGCCCCATGACCAGTGCCATTAGCGACTCCTGTATATGGATGGATTACTGGCATGATTTGACTGAGATCTCCCATATCAGTGCTCCCGCCGGAATTATGAGTCGGGGATTTCTGGATCACATGATTTTCCCCTACCAAAGAGGCAGCATTCTCAATAAAAATATCTGACATCTGGGGATTATTTTTGATTGGCATGTATCCCGGCAAAGTAATTATTTCCAACTCGCAACCTAAGGCAAGGGCGCCTGCCCTCAAACATCTGTCCATTTTAAGATTAGCATCTGCAATTGCTTCCGTGGTGCCACCTCTTACTCTCCCTTCATATTTAACTTCAGCAGGAATTGAACTAACCGAAACGCCACCTTTAGTCATAATGCCGTGAAATCTTATAGTATCCTCATTTTTCATGGTCTCTCTTTGGGTATTTAAAGCGTTTAAAGCAACTATGGAAGCCTGAAGGGCATTAATCCCCTCATGAGGTGAGCCTCCGGCATGAGAAGCCTTCCCTAAAAATCGGATGTATTTCACTACATGCCCATTACTTGTACCACCAATCGAAAATTTCCCTTCATCGATTTTGGATGTGTGTGCCATAACCGCCATATCCACATCATCAAACGCTCCCAAATTCAAAAATTCTTGTTTCCCGGACATGAATTCAATTTGGCCGGTCTGATGGAGGCCATATCTGTACTCAACATCAATAAATTCCTCTGCAGGTAGAGCCATAAATGCCAGTTTACCCGGGATCTTTGAACTTTTGGTCATTTCCTGAAAAGCGGCAGCAACCCCCAGCATCATTCCAATTTGACAATGATGGCCACATGCATGAGCAGCATCAGTTTCCGGATTAGCATACGAATGTCCTGCAACTCTCAAAGAATCCAATTCTCCGATTATGGCAATAGTTGGCCCCGGCAGTCCACCATCTATAATCCCTTTTATTCCCGTCAGTGCAATTCCCTGCTGGTGCTTCAGGCCCAGTTCCTGCAATTTTTGGCTCACAAATTTGGCTGTCTCAAACTCATGGAAGCCTGGTTCAGGATTTTGAAGGATATGTTTCGATATATTTACCAGCCAATCGGCACGACTATCGATAATCTCCCAACACTTCGATTTAAGGGAATCCGTATCCATTTATATTTTCTCTAATACACAACTATTCTTTAAAAGTTTCTTCCTCAGTCATGCTTCGCAAAAGGGAAAGGTATGAAGATTTGGTCAGTGGCGGATCATTCTCGGACACTATTCTGGAAGCATTAGAAGCCCCTTCGGCCAACAGGTCTACAACGGTCATTGCCATCGCCTTTGCCCCAGTCAGCACTGCTAAGTCATAATCCTCTACCACGTAATCGATACCATGCCCGTTGCCAGACGCGGCTTCTACATAAGGATGTATAACCGGCATGAGCTGAGATATATCACCCATGTCGGTGGAGCCGGTGCGATGGGTAAGTCGGCCTAAGTTTTCCTGGCCGACTAATTCAGCTGCATTTCCTTGATAAAGATCCAAAAAAGACTCATTACTTTGAATAGGGAGGTATCCTGGCAAGGTTGTAATGGTCACTGATCCTCCAACAGCCATCGCACCTGCTCTCAAAGCCCTATCGACTTTTTCTGATGCAGATAAAAACGCCTCTATTGATGCACCTCTAACGTATGTTTCCATTCGAACATCGTCTGGCACTGAACTCACAGCCACTCCCCCTTTGGTAATAATCGGATGTATTCTTATCGTGTCTTGGTCTCGATAAGTTTCCCTCTGAGCATGTATAGCAGACATAGCCACCATAGCAGCATTTAGGGCATTGACTCCCATATGAGGTGCTCCGCCAGCATGAGAAGCAACCCCTGAAAACTTGATCGATTTTGCGACCAATCCATTGTTGGTTCCGCCAAACGATATTTTGCAATCATCTGATGGCACTGAGGTATGAGTCATCATCGCCATATCAACATCGTCAAAGTGTCCGAGTCTTACAAATTCCGGTTTACCACCCAAAAATTCTATTTCACCATTTCTCCTCAAACCATCCCTATATTCGACTTCAATATACTCTTCGGCCGGCACTGCCATAAAGGTAATTTTTCCCGCCAATTCGTCTAGAGCCCCAGGTGTCTTCAATCCGACAGCGACCCCCAACATCATGGCTATCTGACAATGATGCCCACAAGCGTGTGCAGCAGTAGTTTCTTTATCCTCGTAGGGATGCCCCAGTACTTTAAGTGAATCTAATTCCCCAATAACAGCTATGTTTGGACCAGGGGTTCCCGTATCCAAGGAAGATTTAAGACCTGTAATTGCTATACCTGTCTCATACGACATCTGAAGGGATTCAAATTCGCGAGACACGATTTCAGCAGTCTTAAATTCCTTGAATCCTGGCTCTGGGTTTTGCAGTATCTCTTTGGCGACGGATATTAATTTATCCCCATTTTTTTCAATTTCGTCGCAAACCAAAGATTTAATTCTTTCTAGATCCAAAATCAATCACCCCCAATTAAATTAACCAGCCAATATAAATATTAATCGTCTTCTAAAGTTGAGGTGTCCCCTTCTGGGAGTCCCAGCTCGCGAGCCTTTAAAAGTCGACGCATGATCTTTCCACTCCTAGTTTTTGGCAGTGAAGGTATGAAATCTATTTCACGGGGAGCTACTGCGGTCGACAGTTTCTCTCTGGCAAACCTCATGATCTCATTTCTAAGTTTGGTGGATTCTTCATACCCATCTTTAAGAGATACAAATGCCTTAACTATCTCCATAGCGATTTCGTCTGGTTTCCCAATTACACCGGCCTCAGCCACTGCGGGATGTTCAATTAAAGCGCTTTCAACTTCAAAAGGTCCCACGAGATGGCCGGCGGTATTTATTACATCATCAGCTCTTCCAACAAACCAAAAATATCCGTCAGAGTCCTTCCGAGCAGTGTCACCAGTTATATACCACCCTTTTCTGAATCTCGAGTTATACATTTCAGCATTGTTCCAATATCCATGAAACATTGACGGCCACCCAGGTTTAACCACCAAACTCCCGTCTTCTCCATCTGGAACCTCGTTGAAATCTTCATCTACTATGGCAAGTTGGACTCCAGGTATAGGTCTTCCCATTGATCCAGGTCTCACTTCCATACTCGGGTAATTCGCACACATAATTGCCCCTGTCTCTGTTTGCCACCAGTTGTCATGGAAAGGCATTCCGAAAACATCGTCACCCCACACAACCGCCTCAGGATTTAATGGTTCACCTACACTGCACATATATCTTAAAGAAGAGAGGTTAAACCTTTCCGGGACTTTTTCTCCCGCCTTCATAAGCATTCGAATAGCCGTTGGAGCCGTATACCAAACTGTGACTTTATGCTTTTGTATCTGCTCGTACCATCTACTGGCACCGAATCCTCCCTCGTAAATCAACTGAGTTACACCATTCGTCCAGGGTGCAAGCATCCCATACGAAGTCCCAGTCACCCATCCAGGGTCTGCTGTGCACCAGTAAATGTCGTCGTCATGCAGATCCAATGCCCATCGACCCGTGGCCATTTGCTGCACCACAGCTTGATGTCTATGAACTGCACCTTTCGGTTTACCTGTAGTTCCAGAAGTGTAATGCATTATCGAATAATCATATTGACCTGTAACTACAGTGGTGAAATCTTCAGAAGCCTTGTTCATTTCCTCATCGTAGGAAAGGTCCTGAGTATCAATAGGAGCAGGGTCTCTGGAATCTTTATTTACTATCAATATATGTTGAAGATCAAACAACTCAGGGATGATCTCACCAATTTTTCTTCTCAGGTCTGGCTGGGTGACTAACACTTTAGCCCCACTATCTTGCATCCTATCTCTAACCGGCTCCGGGCCAAAAGCGGAGAAAAGAGGCCCTACGACAGCTCCCGCTTTCAAAGCCCCAAAAAATGCAATATACAGCTCAGGAAGCCTATCCATAAATATGAATACCCTGTCACCTTTTTGAATTCCAAGGCTTTGCAGTACGTTTGCAAATTTATTAGTCAGACGCTTCATATCACCGAATGTATAATCTTCGCGCTCCCCGTTTTTACCTTCCCAAATCATAGCTATTTTGTCTCGCCTATCACCATTAGCATGTCGATCAATAGCTTCATGAGCCTTATTCAACCCTCCTCCAGGCAACCAATCCAGCTGCTTATAGAGGGATTCCCAATCAAAATCTTTATAAGATTCTTCGAGGTCGAGATTAGGCTTAACCTCCATTTTATCCACTGAAACTTTTTTTATAGGTTTGAAATTGGCCTCTGCCATAGAAGTAACCTCATAATTCATTTGTGTAGAATGCGAATATTATCAGGATCATGGTTTATAGTGCTAACTTTTTATCATTGTCTTGGAAAGAAATGGTGGGAATGATATTTAGAAGCAATATTTTGAGATATTTCGCATGGATACTTTTGAAAAAATATATGAAGTAGTTAGACAGGTCCCGTTTGGAATGGTGGCAACCTACGGTAAGGTTGCCCAACTTTCTGGCGTCAATAATGCTAGGTTGGTGGGTTACGCCCTTTCCAACCTTCAAGCCAACACAGAAATTCCATGGCACAGAATAGTGAACCGAGATGGAGCAATAAGTTACAGAGAGGGAGCAGGGCCAAGTTTGCAAAAAACCATGCTGGAATCGGAGGGAATAGCATTTAGCAAAAAAGGTTGCATCAATTTGAAACTATACCAATGGTAGTAGCCGAGACCCTATATTCGATTTCTTGACCCTTTGGAAAAAAGCTTCCTATAATTCTTTCACCACTAGCAATCAAACAGAAGGAGCCTGGAGTGACCTACGAAACAATCCTATATGACAAATTTGAAGGGGTATCTACAATAACCCTTAACAGGCCTGAGGTAATGAATGCCCTTAGCACGACTCTGTTTCGTGAACTTGATCAAGCCATAACCGAGGTCGAGTCTGATGATGAGGTTAAGGCAGTAATAATCACTGGCGCTGGGGACAGAGCTTTCACTGCGGGAGCAGATATCCACGAGATGACAAGAAATGCCGAAAGTGACAATCCTCCTGCTCAAGACCCTAAAAGACCTACTTATGCATGGCACATTGGAAGCTGCACAAAACCAACCATAGGAGCCCTGAACGGTCTAGCCTACGGTGGAGGGGCTGTTTTAGCTTCCAGCCTGGATATAAGAATTGGGTGCGAAAGAACCAAATTTAGATTTCTTGCAGCCGCATATGGGAGAGTAAATTCAACATGGAGTTTACCTATGCAAGTAGGTTGGCCTAAAGCCAAGGAATTGCTACTCACTGCCCGAGTTGTAGAAGCCGAAGAGAGTCTCCAAATAGGATTGCTAAATCATCTGGTTAAGTCTACTGAGCTTCTGGATAAAGCCAACGAATTGGCCCAAATGATTGTAGGCAACGATGCCCGCATGGTGCAAGGAATCAAGAAACTTTTGATCGAAGATATAGGGGAAAGCTGGGAGAACTCCTATCAAAAGGAATTGGCTGCACAGGCCAATGAACTTGAACCTACACCAATCTTGGAAGGATTTAAACCTTTTATAGACCGCAAAGGAAGAAAAGCTTAGATCAACAACGAAAAGTCTCTGATCATATATCCGAATTATCAGAACAAAATAAAGTTAAACCGCAATTTCAGCAGGGAGATTTTGGTATGAAAACGGCAGCCATAGGAGTAGGAGCAATCGCCGGAACATTATCTGGTTTTATGGCTAGAGAAGGCAATGATGTGCTAATGATAGATCCATGGAAAGAACACGTAGATGCCATGAATGAAAAAGGACTCACCTTGGATGGCATAGTGGGAGAATATATCGTCGAAGTCGAGGCTATACACACTGACGAAATCCCAAGGATAGAGAATAAATTCGATATGGTGATTGTAGGAGTAAAGTCCTATGACACTAAGAATGCTGTCAACGCGATGCTCCCTTTCATGAAAGAAGATACGTGGGTGGTGAGTCCTCAGAACAGTATCAATGAAATACAAATAGCTCCCCTTGTAGGCGCTCATAGAACCATCGGATGCATAACAACGATTTCTGCGGGAATGTATGAACCTGCACACATAACTCGTACCGGCAGTGTTTCCCAATCCCTACAGAAAGAGCCAATTTGTTTCACAGTGGGAGAATTGAACGGAGAAATCACCGAAAGAGTTCAAACAATAGCTGACCTCTTCAGGCCTGCCGGAAAAACTTTGGTTACCGACGATTTATGGGGACAACGTTGGTCCAAAATGGTAACCAATTGCATGGTTAATGCGACAGCAGGTATGACAGGGCTTCTCAGCCACGAAGTAAGAGCTGACAAAGAAACCCGCAATCAAATACTCAACTTAGCCATCGAAACTGTGAAAGTTGGTAGGGCACTTGGCTACAATGTGAAACCCCCGATGGGTGATTTTTCACTCGAGGATATGGAAAGAGGGGCCGGGCCAGAAGGCAATGAGGACCTCGACAAAGTTCTCCAAGGGAGCCCTCCTGAGGTGCCAGGTCGACCCTCCATGGCGCAAGATGTTATAAAAGGCCGAAAAACAGAAATCGATTATCTGAACGGTATGGTTTCAGAAAAGGGTAAGGAGATAGGAATCCCAACTCCATATAGTGACGCAGTTAGCCAAATACTTAAGGGAGTTGAATTAGGAGAATTTGAGGTGGGTATGGATAATATACAGAGAGTCTCAAATATTGTTAGGACATATTATGCAAAATAATCAATCTTTAAGTGGAAAAGTAGCTTTAGTAACCGGTTCCGGTCGGAACATAGGAAAAGCAACAGCCTTACACTTAGCCTCTTTGGGAGCTGCAGTGGCAGTAAATGCCAGAACAAATGAATCAGAAGCCAAGTCGGTGGAAAAAGAAATTATAGACAATGGAGGACAAGCCCTTTCTGTTTTGGGAGACGTCGGATCTGAGAACGAAGTGAAATCAATGTTCGAAAAAATAGAAAGTACTTTAGGCAACGTCACTATACTGGTAAACAATGCGGGGCTCAGAGAAGATAAATTTACTTCTGAAATGACAACCGACGAATGGCGTAGGGTTTTATCAGTAAACCTCGACGGACCTTTCTATTGTAGCCGAGCAGCTATACCCGGGATGATAGAAGCTGATTGGGGAAGGATAGTAAATGTATCTGGCTTGAATTCATTTAAAGGGAAGGAAGGATGGGGACACGTCTGCGCCTCTAAAATGGGAGCAATAGGATTAACAAGAGCGTTATCAATCGAACTTGCAACCAATAATATATTGGTCAACCACATAGTCCCAGGAGCATTTGACACTTCGGATGAATCCGGAAGCAATCCGAGACCGATTGTCACGAACATACCTGTTGGCCGACTTGGGTATCCAATTGAAATAGCCTCCGCAGTAGATTTCTTGGTTTCACCAGAAAACAACTTCATCACTGGGCAAACAATACATGTAAATGGCGGAGCATTTACTTATTAGATAGCGGCGAGTAGTGACTCTCTGGGAGATTCAAACTGAAAATCAAGGTACTTTATTTCGCATCCTACAGAGAACAATGTGGGAAAGATACAGAAACATTTTCATTGCCTAACAAAAGTACACTGGCTGATCTTGTTGCTCGTGTTTTAGAAGCAAATATCGAAATCAAATGTTCCCCTGAAAGAATGGTGGCGGCGGTGAATGAAGAATATCAAACACACGACCAAGTGCTGCTTACAGGAGATATTGTGGCGCTGATACCCCCTGTAAGCGGTGGATAAATCAATCAGGAGTCAGTTTTGTCTAAGAAAATTAGGTACAAAACATTCATAACCCATAACGAGTTGAACATTAAGGAATTATCAGCAGCGGTCATGGAAGATCGCAATGGTGCAGTTGTAGTCTTCAATGGAATAACGAGAGATCACACCGATGGACGAAAAGTTTTGTTCCTTGAGTACGAAGCCTACCTCCCCATGGCCAAAGCCAAACTCAATGATGTTGCTGATGAGATGTGCGACAAATGGGACGTAGACGTAGTCATAGCCCACAGAATTGGCCGAGTAGATATAGGGCAATCTAGCCTAATAGTAACCGTTGGGTCCCCCCACAGAGCATACGCCTATCAAGCCAGTGAATATTCAGTAGATAGAATAAAACAAATAGTTCCTATCTGGAAAAAGGAACATTTTGAAGGAGGAGAAGTCTGGATTGGTGATGCGGAAGGGTTTAGACCAATGGCTGGATAAACTTATACTAAAATTCCTGACACTAAAATAAGGCATTAGGAATAAATTTACTGGGAAAGTAAATTTTCAGGGATTTCGGCACACACATTAGATAAGAGTACGTATATCGTATATATTATACAATATTACTAGGTTTTAGTACCCAATATTTTTATTATATTACGAAAACGGCATATATATATAGATTAGTTCCGGATTTCACAATTAATTGCCTTGCCACGACTAGATAGTCAAATCTATAATTGAAGCTCCATAAATAAATTGGAGGGATCGCATAGAGGTCTAGTGCGGCCGCCTGCTAAGCGGTTAGGGGATGAAAGTCCTCTCATGGGTTCGAATCCCATTCCCTCCGCCATAACTGAAACATCAAGGGGCTTGCAATAAAAAGATGCCAAGCTATCACATTTGGACTACAGGATGCCAAATGAACAAGGCAGATTCGGAGCGACTAACGAGTGCTTTGGATCAAATGGGTCTTGTACCAACGGAATCAAAAGAAGCAGCGGACATAGTGGTCCTTAACACATGCGTTGTCCGACAGAACGCCGAAGATAAGGCTGTAGGAACTCTAACCAGCTTAAAACCGAGTAAGGAGCTTAATCCAGAAAAAGTTATTGCTCTAATGGGATGTATGGTGGGGCCCAACACAAGCGCCTTGGAAAAACGTTTCCCTTATGTAGACGTCTTTATGGCACCTCAGCAGTACAACCCACTAATTGAGTATCTGGGAGAAAAGTTAAAAATTGATACAGAAGGCTGTATAGGCCCTTTAACTGCTACTCCCGCAATAAGTACCTACATACCAATAATCCATGGGTGTGACAAATTCTGCTCATTTTGTATTATTCCTTATCGTCGGGGAAGGGAGAAAAGTAGATCCGTACAAGAGATTGTGCACGAAACCGAAATGTTGGTAAAAAGGGGAGTTAAGGAAGTTACATTGCTAGGTCAAAATGTGGATTCCTATGGCCATGATCTGGGAGGAGTAATTAACCTTTCAGACCTATTGGTGGCTGTAAACGAAGTACCTGGTCTGGAAAGAATAAGATTCCTAACCTCACACCCTAATGATATGGAGGACAGCATAATAGAAGCGGTGAATGGTCTTGAAAAAGTTTGTGAGCATATAAATTTACCTTTTCAGGCTGGGGATGACGAGATTTTGCGTACCATGCGACGCGGATATACAAACGAAGAGTACAGGCGCCTGATCGAAAAAATTAGAAACAAAGTGTCCGATGTGAGCATAAGCACAGATTTGATAGTTGGTTTCTGCGGAGAGACTGACGAGCAATTTGCAAACACCTTTGAAATGGTTAAAGACGTAAAATTCGACAAGGTTCACTCAGCGGCATACTCCAACCGGCAAGGTACTATAGCTTCAAGAAAAATGATCGACGACGTGGAAGAAGACATAAAGAAAGAGCGCCTAAGAATAATTAATGCTGAACAAGAGAAAATAGTGGCCAGCATCAATTCCGACCTGAAAGGAAAGACCCAAGAGGTCCTTGTTGAGGGTCGTAAAAAGGGGAAATGGTTCGGTAGAAACAGGAATGATAAGTTAGTTTTTTTTGACAGTGACGATGTGAATGCTGGCGAAATGATCAACGTAAAAATAAAAGAGACGAGCCCATGGTATCTGGAAGGCTCTATCAATAACGGCATCTGAAAGTAACAAGGAATACATGGAAGATGGTCATAAAAATAGATAAAGAACCCATACCTATTACAGAAATAGAACAATCGGCCTTCTGTCAAACTGACAAAGAGCTGGCCTCAAAAACTTTAGAACAGGAGTTTAATTCAGGTGTTCGTTGGCAAAAACTTCCAGTAAGTTATATGCGAACCAGTCCTGAAGAACTGGAACAGAAGATCTACTCAGCAAAAAAGAAGCTTGGCAATAAAATCGTAATACTTGGTCATCACTACCAAAGAGATGAGGTAATTCAGTTTGCGGACGTTAGAGGTGACTCTTTCAAATTAGCCCAACATGCTGCAAAATTAAAAGACCCAGAATACATTATTTTTTGCGGCGTTCATTTCATGGCCGAAACTGCTGAAATATTGAGTAACCAAAAACAAAAAGTCATCCTACCCAACCTCACTGCTGGATGTTCCATGGCTGACATGGCTCACATTGATGATGTAATGGATTGCTGGGACGATCTCACAGAAATCCTCGGAGTGGGGTCTGTTGTACCAATGACCTATATGAACTCCACCGCGGCAATAAAATCGCTCTGCGGGGAAAATGGTGGGGTTGTCTGTACATCTTCCAATGTTTCAGCTGCCTTCGATTGGTCTTTTGAAAGAGGGGAGAAAATCCTGTTTCTTCCCGACCAACATCTAGGGAGGAATACAGCTGTAACTAAGGGCGTCAACCTTAACGAGATGATAGTTTGGAATCCTTTTAAGCCATTGGGTGGGAATTCGATTGAGGCGATTAAAAATTCTAAAGTCATTCTATGGCAAGGCCATTGTTCGGTCCACACTAGATTTACAGTTGACCAAATAAAATCTGCAAAACAATCTTATGCAGATGTCTCTATCGTGGTACACCCAGAATGCACATTAGATGTAGTCGAATCATCAGATTATGTAGGCTCAACAGAATACATAAGGCAAATAATTAATGAAGCAGAGTCCGGAACAACCTGGGCGGTAGGCACTGAAATAAGTTTAGTGAATAGAATTGCCACCGAAAATCCGGATAAAAATGTTTTTTGCCTGGATTCAGTTGTCTGCCCTTGCTCTACAATGTATCGGATCCATCCCGCTTATCTAGCTTGGGTTCTGGATGGGCTACTAGAAGGCGTCGTGGTAAACCAAATAACAGTAGATGAAAACACTAGAAAATATTCGAGGATAGCACTGGATCGAATGCTATCTATAAAATAAAATATTCTCCCGATCCTAAACATACTCAAAATGCCCCGCCTTCAAACACAGGCTGGGCATTTTGTTAGGAGACAAAAGTGCAACTAACACCCGATATTGAAAAACTCATTGACTTAGCCATCATGGAAGACTACTCCATGGGTGATGCTACCACCGATGCACTGATTTCAAATGAAACTATCGGCAGTGCTACGGTAGTGGCAGACGAAGGAGGGACCATAGCGGGTTTAGGCCTCGCCGTGAGGATATTCCAAAAAATGGACCCATCTCTTGAAACCACTATACTGATCCCGGACGGGTCAAAAGTAACTAAAAATGACCGTATACTTGAAATTAACGGGTACCTATCATCAATTCTGACAGCTGAAAGAACTGCGCTTAATTTTCTAAGAAAATTGAGTGGAGTGGCCACTGAAACTTCCAAATATGTCGATGAAATATCTCATACTAATTCCCGGATCGTCGATACTAGGAAAACCACTCCTGGGTTCCGTGCTTTGGAAAAATACGCTGTACGAATGGGTGGCGGTCATAATCACAGACTAAACCTCTCTGACGGAATACTAATAAAAGACAACCATGTAAAAATATTACACCTGGAGGGTCTGAATCTGACAGGAGTAATACAAAAAGCCAAATCTAATGCACCTCATACCATAAAAGTTGAGGTTGAAGTCGAAACGGTAGAACAGGCCGTAGAGTCCGTATCCGCAGGTGCTGACATAATATTGTTGGATAATATGTCGACCCAAGATATGGAGAAAGCTGTTAAGTCATGCCTGGGTAGAGCTGTTACTGAAGCATCAGGAGGTATTAATTTGAAAACTGTTAGATCGGTCGCCGAAACAGGGGTAAATCTGATCTCAGTGGGAGCGATAACTCACTCAGCGCCGAATCTAGATTTGAGTTTAGATATTGATTAATCCAAGGACTGAATATCGGTTCCTATATCTAACTAGTTTTTTGAATCGATAACTATGGTGACTGGGCCATCATTAATCAAAGAAATTTGCATTTCCTCTTGGAATTTTCCAGTCTCCACTTTTAATCCGGATGCTTTGAATTTTTGAACCGTAATATTGAAGAGTTTTAACGCATCGTTGGGTTCCATAGCACCTATAAAACTCGGCCTCTTACCTCTCCTGGTATCCGCATATAACGTAAATTGGCTCACTATTAATAAATCGCCTTTTATGTCTTCAATAGACAAATCAAATTTACCTTTCTGATTGTTAAAAATACGCAGTCCTAGAGTTTTACCAACAATGTAATCGATATCTTCGGCCTTATCCTCGGCGGCGATTCCGACAAAAACCAAAAGTCCCTTTTGAATTTCCCCAACAAGGGAATCTGAAATTTTTACATTAGCAGAGTTAACTCTTTGAAGAATTACCCTCATTATTCCGGCTGGGACGTAGTTTTAGATCCTGATGAGGCAGAGCTATCCGATGAAGAAGCTTTTGTGTCGCCTCCTGACTTAGGCTCTGTTGGCGAAGATGACTTCGTGTCTGGGCTCGATTCATTACTAGCAGCGTCGGTTTCAGAGGAATTAGTGTTCTTACTTGACGAACTACCTTTTTTACCATAGTCATTAACGTACCAACCGCTACCTTTAAAAACTATCGGTACCGCAGAAAATTGCCTTGTTGCCAAGTTGTCACAGCTGTTACACGGTTGATCCACAGTGTCACTAAAACGAAGCCTCAGCTCAAATTCTGAGCCACACTCTTCACATCTATAATCATATGTTGGCAACCTTAACACCGTCCCAATATCGTTATTGCGCTCAAACAATTAATCTAGCATCGGGTATATGTCGTGTCAAACCCGCTTACTAAAACGGGGGGGGGAAAAGCGAGAAAATGGCCTTTTAC
>DJMH01000022.1:70576-70913 GCA_002435305.1 Dehalococcoidia bacterium UBA6495 | reverse complement strand
GGGGGGGGGGGGAAAGCGAGAAAATGGCCTTTTACAACCCGACCATCCAAGCCTCCGAAATTTCAGCAACTGAGACATCCAGCAGCCCAGGAACATATAATCGTTCACCGCCAACGCTACCCAGATTTAACACTTCGACCTGATAGTCAATGCACAATTGCATCACCTCATCGATATTATCTTCCTTAACAGAAATCACTATTCTAGATTGTTGTTCTCCAAAAAGTTGAACATCCCATCGTCCTCTAGTTTCGAATTCACCTTTAAACCCAATCTCACCTTTTATACAAGATTCTGCTATTGCAACTGCTAATCCACCTTCTGAACAATCATGGGC
>DJMH01000022.1:69834-70238 GCA_002435305.1 Dehalococcoidia bacterium UBA6495 | reverse complement strand
AAATCATGTTGAATAAGATTTCTACATAATTTTTGTACTGAGATTTCTTTCTCCAAATCTATTGATGGCTGACCGGCAATTAAATCGTGGAAAATTTCCAGATATTCACTTCCAGCAAGGTAGTTAACGTCACTGACAACCTCAGAGGATCCAAGCAATAACACCACATCATCATCATTCTTAAAGCTCATATCTACATGATTTCTGACATTTTCAGTGAGGCCCACGGCTCCTACAACAGGAGTGGGATATATAGGAGCATCTTGTGTTTCATTGTATAAACTCACATTTCCGCTTATCACTGGACTAGAAAATTTTGTACTGGCATCTGCCATACCCTTAACACAATTTTCAAGTTGGAAATACACTTCAGGTTTTTCCGGATTACCAAAATTCAGACAATT
>DJMH01000022.1:39948-69528 GCA_002435305.1 Dehalococcoidia bacterium UBA6495 | reverse complement strand
GGATTACCAAAATTCAGACAATTTGTGAGGGCTATTGGTTCGGCCCCGGTACAAGATACATTCCTGCAAGCTTCAGCGACGGCTATTTGGCCACCTACATAGGGATCCAGATATGCAAGACGGCCATTCCCATCAGTGGAGGCTGATATACCTTTATCAGTTCCTTTTATGCGGATGAGCGATCCATCGGAACCAGGTGGTATCACCGTATTGGTTTGAACCTGATGATCATATTTTTGGTACACGGACTGACGACAAGTTAAATTGGAAGTGGACAAAAGCCTCATTAAAACCATATTCGGAGCGATATCCGGAACATCTATCTGATTTAAATCGTAGTTTTGTAATTGTTTCAGATATGGGGGGGTAATCGAATCTATGACATATTGCGGAGGGTCTGTAAGCAATCCTACCGGTAGATCGGCCAATAATTGAGTCCCACTCACGATATGAACTCGATTGGACGTAGTAACTTTGCCTATTATCGAATTATCGATGTCCCATCGGTCAAATATTTCTTTCACACTTTCAGCATTCTCAGGTTTAACAGAAACTAACATACGCTCTTGTGTCTCAGACAACATAACCTCATATGGAGACATACCATCATCTCTCCGAGGTACCGAATCAATATCAATCTCAATACCAGTTGAACCACTGGCGGCGCATTCCACCGACGCACTAGTTAGGCCAGCCGCCCCTAAATCTTGCATTCCATCAATCTTTCCCGATCTAGCAACTTCAAGACAAGATTCAATCAGTATTTTTTCGAGAAAAGGATTTCCAACCTGGACTGTCGGCCTTAATTCCCTCTCATCTTCAAAACTCCTTGAAGCCAAGCCGGAGGCTCCATGAATTCCATCTTTCCCCGTCCCAGACCCTGCTAGTATCAATAAATTTCCGCTGCTTCCAGAAGTAGCTTTAACAAGCTCATCCACTCTTAATAACCCTATGCACATGGCATTTACTAATGGATTGCCAGAATAACATTCAGCAAAAACCACCTCTCCGCCAATATTGGGAACCCCGATACAGTTTCCATATCCAGAAATACCGGATACGACTCCGTCAAAAATATATTTATTTCTTTCATTTACCAAAGGTCCAAACCTAAGTGAGTTCAACAGCGCAATAGGTCTCGCACCCATGGCAAATATATCCCGTACTATTCCTCCAATACCAGTGGCGGCCCCCTGGTATGGTTCTATAGCGGATGGGTGGTTGTGAGACTCTATTTTGAAAACAATCGCATACCCATCTCCTATATCTACTACCCCGGCATTTTCTTCTCCGGGATTTACCAAAAGTCTCGGATTATCTGAAGCAAACAATTTAAGTAACGGCTTTGAATGCTTGTACCCACAATGCTCGCTCCAAAGGGATCCAAACAATCCGAGTTCCAGGTGGTTTGGCTCTCTTCCTAATCTTTCTACAATAACCTCGTATTCAGCGGAAGATATTGCGAGCTCGTCCAATATATCCTTGTCAAATGCCATATTTCTTACAATCCATATACCTTCATTAAGTTCCAAACCCTACAAACAATACTCCAATGACTACAATTATCGCCCCAGCAACAGTTTGTTTGGTAACCTTTTCTATTCCTCGCAAAAATAATGATGCCGCTAATATTGTTATTAGAGGGTAAACAGCTACTATAGGGGCTACAACCACTACATGGGTTACATTTAGGGCCAAGTACCATCCCGAGACACCTAAAGCAGAAGCACATCCAGATAGTCCAATTAGTAGCCAAGACCGCCCCGATAAGTTTCTGACCTCCTTGGTTACAGTACCGAAAAACACTGACCCTGTTGCAATCAACCCAAACAAAATCGAAAATGCTGAAGCAACCATGGGAGATGAAAAATCATCCGTGATTTTCTTCCCCACCAAGGCCGACAAGGCATAAAAGAAAGCCGCACAAACGGCGAAAAGGAACCCATAATAAGTAAGTTTTTTTTCAGTATCCCTCATTCTTGTATTACCACCAACGTAATCCCAACAACTATCAACAAGGTTCCAATACCTAGG
Source organism: Dehalococcoidia bacterium UBA6495 (assembly GCA_002435305.1). Lineage (GTDB taxonomy): Bacteria > Chloroflexota > Dehalococcoidia > Lucifugimonadales > UBA826 > UBA11996. The sequence continues at coordinate 67,494 of DJMH01000022.1, read as the reverse complement.
ATGAACCCAACAGTCTCATTTAGGAAAAGCACAGCCAATATAGCGGCAAATAACGGAGTCGATGACACTACTGCCGATGCTTTTGAGGCGCCAACCAGGTTAATGGAGTGAAAATTAAAAAATCGACCTCCCAAAAAAGTAATCAACCCAGCCAAAATGAACCAGATAAAGGCCATCGGGGCTAAAGACAAAATTTCTTCATAATGTAAAAGAAATGCTATAACCATGGTGACGGCGGTCGAAGAAATGAGTGATATCACTGTGGCTGTTTTTACGCTCACAGAGGACATGCCTGCTTTTATAAAAACTGCACCCAGTCCGAAACCTAAGGCTGCCATCAGTGAAAGTAATATCCCGGTAATCAACCTACGTTTTGTTCCATAGATAATCAACTACAGATCCGAATATCAATTTGCCGTCGGTTCCCCCCAGCAGCGAATCACAGCAACGTTCGGGGTGGGGCATCATACCCAGGACGTTTCCTTCAGGGTTAGTCACCCCCGCGATATTATTTATGGACCCGTTTGGATTATTAACAACGTCCATATCACCATTCGGAGCGCTATACCGAAATATCACCTGCCCATTGTTTTCAATCTCTGTCAAGGTTTCGTGTGGAGCAAAATAGTTTCCCTCGCCATGCGATATCGGAACTGAAATAACCTGCCCTGGCTCCGCTCTGGCGGAAAATGGTGTAGAGATATTATCAACTCTTAAATCAGTCCATTGGCATCGAAACTCAAGATGGTTATTACGAACCAAAACGCCCGGAAGCAACCCCGCTTCACACAAAATTTGGAACCCGTTGCATATCCCGAAAACCAATCCTCCAGACCGAGCAAATGTAATTAAGGATTCCATCACAGGAGAAAACCTCGCAATAGCCCCGCATCTTAGGTAATCACCGAATGAAAATCCCCCTGGTAATATAATGCAGTCATAGGTGGAGAGATCCGTTTCCTTATGCCAAACGTACTCAACCGAGACGTTGAACACCTCATCCAACACGGTGTAGCAATCCACCTCGCTCCATGTCCCAGGGAAAACAACAACTCCAAATTTCACAACGTTTACAATGCTCTCAGTATTTCGGTTACGATCGTATTTACAATTTTCCCATCGGCACGACCTCTAACTTGAGGCATTACAAAACCCATAACCTTTCCCATATCACTCAAACTTGAAGCCCCTGTCTCTAATATAGCAGCTTTAATAATCCCTTCGATTTCTTCTGGAGGGAGCTGATCAGGAAGATACACCGATATAATATTGATCTCTTCTGTTTCTTTATCAACCAAATCCTGTCGATTGGCAGCATTGTATGCTTCCACACTGTCTTTGCGTTGTTGCACTTGCTTAGTAAGAACAGAAATTATTCCCTCATCATCTAAAGTGGTCTGGGAATTAATTTCCGCGTTACGTATTTCAGATAGCATTGTTCGTAACACTGTCCGCCTTAAAGCCTCTTTGTTTCTCATAGCATCTTTGAGATCTGAATCTAAAGTCTCACGTAGCATTGCTTTGGTTTCATCCTCCTAGTTTTTGATTTCGAACTCACAATTCCGAGTATAAATTTTGACTGGCCTGCTGGTCAATCCTGATCCGATTATGGCAATTTGGATTTGGCGACGTGCAATAATTCTAAAACTCTATTGCGTCCTAACACTTCCAATGAATCAAATAGAGGCGGTGATACCTTCTGTCCTGAGGTAGCGACCCTAATGGTTCCGAGCAAGGTTCCAACCTTAACATCCATCGAATCGGCCAACGCCCTTAATTCAACTTCAATAGCACTAGAGGAAAAAATCTCTATTTTTGAAACCAACTCGTCCACTCTATCTAATATTCGAGTCGTAGATTCCGCATCCATCTGTTTTTGTATTAGTTCACTTGGATCGTAGGTAATTTCATCCTTGAAAACAAAGGCCACCAAATCTGAAGCCTCGGAAAGAACTTTAATTCTTTCCTGAACTAATTTGGAGATTTTATCTACCTCATCCGAACTTGGGTTTCTATCAAAAGTTTCTGGAGGGAATTCTTTCCAATAGCTTCGAAGTATTTGTGATAATTCTAATCTGCTCATAGACCGAATGTAGTGCCCATTCATCCAATTTAACTTTTCTATATCAAAAATGGCACTTGCAGAACTTATCCGGCTGGGATCAAATTTACTAACCAAATCTTCTTTGGATATTATTTCCGTGTCTCCGTCGAGAGACCAGCCGAGTAAACTTAAAAAATTAAACATGGCTTCTGGTAAATAGCCTGCTTTCTTATACTCCAAAACGGAGATTGCCCCATGGCGTTTACTAAGCTTAGATTTATCAGGGGCAAGTATAGTTGGCAAATGAGCAAATATCGGCATTTCCCATTCCAGAGCCAAATAAAGCTGAACATGTCGTGGCACACTAGACACCCATTCCTCGCCCCTCAACACATGGGATATGTCCATGTAATGATCATCAACAACCGAGGCTAGGTGGTATGTAGGGTATCCATCTGATTTCAGCATTACGAAGTCGTCAGAAAGAGAATTGTCGAATTCCAAATGGCCTCTTACTAGATCATCCAATTCTGATACACCCTCATCTGGCATTTTAAACCTCACAACGAAGGAACCTGATATGTCAGATTCATCCAATTTCAGAGACCTACAATGCCCATCGTATCCTATTAGAGTCGCCTTACTTTCCAGTTGTTTCTTCCTCAACTTTGACAATCTCTCAGGATTACAAAAACATTTATATGCCTTTCCGTTTTGCAAGAGGCGCTCTACCACATCGGTATATAAAGTCAGTCTTTCTGACTGGGTATAGGGACCATACTTACCATCCAGTCCGAGGCCTTCATCCCAATCGAGTCCCAACCATTTAAGAGAGGCTTTTTGTAATTCGATGGCCCCTTCCACTTTTCTGGCTTGATCTGTATCTTCAACCCTTACTATGAATTGTCCTGAACTGTTTCGAGCTATCAACCAGTCGAAAAGGGCCGTCCTTATATTTCCAACATGAGGTTCACCTGTCGGACTAGGGGCATATCTAACTCTTATTTTGGAAAAGTCCATAATCTAATCAAAAAATCAATTATTGTTCAAAAAATCAATTTGAATACTAACACTCACCAAATTTTAACTTAGAGAGTGCTTAAATTTAAGCAGGTCCTGCGGTAATGGAGATTTGAATTCCATCAGAATATCGTTGATAGGGTGTGATAAAGAAATACTTTCTGCATGCAAGAACTGTCTATCAAGCCCAGTAATCCTATTGCCATATAAAATATCCCCAGCTACCGGATGGCCTACTGAACACAAATGAACCCGTATTTGATGAGTCCGACCTGTTTTTGGTTTCACCCCCAGGCAATCAAATTGTGCAAATCTTTCGGTAACGGTATATTCCGTCTTGGCGTCTCGTCCATTTTCAACGATTGCCATTTTCTTCCTATCGTGTGGGTCTCGCCCTATGGGGCCATCAATTATTGCTTTTTTTTGATCCATATTTCCATCAACCAGGGCCACATACTTTTTAGTAACCGTACGATTCTTAAATTGATCAGATAAAGCTCTATGGCTTCGGTCGTCTTTGGCAACAACGATTACTCCAGAAGTGTCCATATCTAGTCGATGTACAATACCTGGCCTATTTTCTTCACCTACTCCGGTTATATCAGGGCACAGAGCCATTACGGCATTAACCAAGGTGCCATCAGGGTGGCCGGGGCCCGGGTGCACAGAAAGTCCAGCAGGTTTATCAATAACTATGAGTGATTCATCCTCGTAGATCACTGATAATTCTATTTTCTGAGGCTGTAGGGAAGTCTTTTGGTGCTCAGGAACAATAGCTGTGATTTGTTGTCCGACAGCTACTATTGTCGAAGGTTTCCCTACCTTCCCATCCACTTTTACTAGACCTTTTTTTATCAGTTCCCTAGCACTAGAGCGGGAATAAGCTTCGATAACACACGAAATCATTTGGTCCAATCTCATGTCGTCGTGCTGGGCCACAAAGTTTAATTCATTCATGAATCATCAGGTCGACTTTCATCTGAAGTGGAGACCCAACCAAATCTTTCTCCAAACAACAGGGTAATAATTAATAAAACCATTCCAACGCTGATCGAAGAATCAGCCACATTAAAAGCAGGCCACCATCCGACGCTTATGAAGTCCACGACCGCACCATCTTTCAAACGATCAACCAAATTTCCTAAAGCCCCTCCAACTATCAATCCTACGCTCAGGCGATACCATATGACCGAGATTTTTTGTTGCTGAAAATAATACAAAGCCACCCCAATTCCAACTATAGATGCTATGATCAGAAGGTTAGTGAAACCAGAAAAAAGCCCGAATGCAGACCCGGTGTTCAACCCATGAACAATTCTCAAAAATCCTTCTTCTGGCCAAGACTCATATAAGGGAAGCTGCCGGCGAATCACCTCTTTCGAGACTTGGTCTAACCCAAATACTACGACAACTGTACTGTAAAAAACCCAGTCTCTATACCAAATCATATTCTTAAATCTTCGACGAATTTGTGAACACCCTAACTAGCAATAGATGTTATTACACCATATTGTAGCGGGTTTAAATTACACCCGGTTTGAGCCAACTCCCTTTATAAAAATACCAAAAGAACGCTAAACATCTCACAGCATTGCCACAAGCGATGCCCCACGGGACCCCTTCCGAATCCAAGGGAGTTAAAAAAGCCAACCCAAAAGCCATAGGTATTTCAATTAACCACATAGTTGTCAGCGTTATATTCATTGGGGCAACAGTTGCCCCGGTGTTACTTATCCCTTGTGTCAAAACTTGGACTGAACTCATAGGAAATGTGGCTATGGCAAGTATGAACAACCAGGTGGTCATATGGGCTAGGAAATTGGGGTCCCCGTTAAATACAGTAGCAATCTCTTCTGTAAACAATAAATATAAAGTCATTGCTACGGCACTTAAAATAGCAGAATATACTAGTGCCCAGTTCAAAGAGCTTTTAGCTCTGTTGATGTTCCCTGCCCCCAAATTCTGCCCTGCCACTGCTGCTGAAGCTCGACCTAAACCCCTGCTGGTGTTACTGACGATATTTTCAACTCTCCTTGACAAAGCGAACGCTGCGACTGGAGCATCCCCGAAGTTTGAGACGCCAACTAAAAGGACCAACTGAGAAACGGATCTCTGCATAGATGTCATGGCGGCTGGCAGCCCTACTCGCAACAATCTCCCTATCAAAATGATATCAACTCGATAGGCTTTTAAAGACAGTCTTAACCCTGAATTCCCTTTATATAAAACCACCAAATTCATAATCATACCGAGGAACTGAGCTACGATATTTGCCGCAGCTGCCCCGGCTATACCCATGTCAGGAAACCATAACCACCCAAAAATAAAAAACGGGCTAGACAAAATGTGAACTCCGCGGCTTACAGTTACGGCCTTCAGTGGGTTTATACTGTCGCCTGCCGCGTTCAATGCTCCCCCGGTGAGACGTACGAAATTTTGCATCGAGTACGCAACAAATTGAAGTTGCATGTATGTGGTGGCCAACTCAACCACAGCCGCACTCACTCCAACCATTGACAATAACTTGTTTGTGAAAATGATTCCCAATCCGCCAACCAGTAGAGTCCAAATAAAAGTTATTGTCAGAGCTTGTAACAACACATGGTTTGCGTACTCTCTATCATTTGCCCCAATAGCCCGAGATATCATGGCCCTCATGCCAGTATCCAAGCCGATCCTAGCTGTGGAGTAAATCAACATAAAAATTTGCGCTACCCCAAGACCTGCTATGGTCCTGTACCCCATTCGGCCGGCCCAAAAAAGATCTGCAATCTGATCCACAACTGTAAGGGCGCTGTCGGCCATTTGAGGCCAAGCCATGTTCCACAGGTTTCGGGGTATACTGCCCCGTATCAGATCTCGCCTTGAGGTATTCCCACCCTTCCCACTAGAATCGGCTTGCTGCATTAAAACACTTTAGGAATTCAAAGAATTAGTTGGGAGTGACAACTTCGGCTTTTTTACAAACAACATAACAAAAGCCCCAGCCAAATTTATTACCGCATAGGAAATGAACGGGACAGTATAACTACCATAATTATCAAACATCCATGCTGCCCACACTGGGGCGATGGCCATCAAAACACCGTTTGGCAGCATAGACCAACCCATTATGGAAGCAAAAGCCTTTCTACCGTAATAATCGCCCCTTATCGCAGTCATTAAAGGTATTCGTCCTCCAAAGGCTATTCCATACAATATCGCGAACAACAAAGCCATTGGCAAACCATTTGCCACGGTCAATACTACGGTGGATATCCCCTGCAAAAATAAAAAAGTTGCCACTAAGTATTTTTTCGATAATTTATCTCCCAGCCATCCCGCTGCAAAAAGACTAGGGAGTGCAACTACAGAAGATGTCAATTCTATATAACTAGCGGTGGTTGAAGTTAGGCCAATATCCTGCAATCGGGCCATTAAATGAAGCGACAGAGTAGCTAGAGAAATGGTAGAAGATATATGTGCAACCGTGAGAACCCAAAAAACTGGTGTCCTCAAAGCCTGCCCTACTGTAAATTCCACTTCGTCGTCTTCAGAAGTTTTATTATCTGAGACCCCTGAAACCGGCTCCCGCTCATGTGAGCTAGGAATCTCCCCGTCTGGCTGAAGGCCCAATTCTTCAGGATGATTCCTAATGATTTTCACGCAAGGCAGTGCAATCGCAATAATTATCAGACCGAAAAAAAACACTGTGAGGCGAAAACTATGGTTCAACGCGATTGTGTAGGGTGGTACGAAAATACCGGCAATCAGCACCCCCGACATTGCACCAGCCATCGCTATTGTTCGTTTCTTTCTGAACCAACTATTTAAAACAGTAACTACTGCCAACCAACCCCCAACACCACTACCAAGATTTATCAAAATAAAAACAGCATAAAACTGCCATAATGATTGGATAAAAGAAAAAAGAACAAATCCAACAGCCATAATGGAAAATCCAATTAGTACCATTTTTCGAGCACCAATCCTATCAATTAAAAAGCCCTCAACAGGTCCCAGCGCGGCGCCTTCGACTCGGGTCAAAAGAGAACTTAAAGAAATTTGTGTTCTAGACCAGCCAAATGTATTCTGAAGTACGGGCATCATAGGACTCATGCCCCTAAAAACACCAAGTGAGCTAACAGAAAGTAAGAAAACGCCAACAACGACAAGATACCAACCATAAAAAACATTTGTTGATTGAGCATCCTGTCCCAAGGATTCAATGTCATTATGTCCCGGAAGTTGCATCCTGACGATGGTAACAGAAAGATATTGATTCCACAGGTTTTGCAATCTTTTTGGTTGGGTAAATTTAAGTAGATTATGTAGGGATTTTATTCATGAAAATAACAGATTTGAAAGTATGGGTGACAGTTCCTGAAAGATCTTCCGTCGATGGGTCCCCCAGTGGGCGTAGTTATGTATTCTTAAGAATCGACACCGATGAAGGTATTTCTGGTTTTGGGGAAGCTACTAGCTCAGGAGGCGGCGGAAGTATCGTAGTCGGTAACATGATCGAATTCCTGAGAAATTCCACTGCCGAAAGGGACTTCAGAGAAACGATTATAGGTGAGAATCCTGAACACGTGGACCTAATTTGGCATAAATTGTTCAGGAGATTCACAGGTGGTGGTGGGTTCGGTGGTTTTGTTACGACAATGTTGAGTGGAATAGATATTGCTCTCTGGGACATAAAGGGTAAAGCTGCAGGCAAACCAATATATGAAATATTGGGTGGGGGTCCACTTCGGGAAGAAATAGAGCTATATACCCATGTGGACCCAGGAGACCCAATTAAGGCAGCGAATCAAGCAAAAGTGTTAGCAAAACAAGGATTCAAAGCGCTTAAAACAGACCCATTCATGCCTGAAATGAGACAACACCATAGAAGATATATGCAAGGCTCCATATCACCAGAAGGAGCGGAACTCGCCACAGAAACAATATCTGCCATCAGAGAAGGCGTTGGAGAGAACATAGAAATATTGATAGATTGCCACGGAAATTTCGATGTTCCAACAGCAATAGCCATGGCTAGAAAACTAGAACCATTCAACATAGGGTGGTATGAAGAGCCAGTGCAGCCCAATAGTAATCAAGCCTTGAAACATGTCAAGGAATCCGTATCGGTACCTATTTGTGTAGGAGAACGGTTATATACCAGATGGGATTTTATACCCGTACTAAAAGATAGGTTAGCAGAGTTTTTGATGCCTGATATTCTATGGACTGGTGGAATCACCGAGTTCCATAAGATAGCCACCCTGGCTGAGTCATTCTATGTACCCGTCAGTCCCCACGATGCCAGTGGACCCATCAACATTATGGCCGGCGCCCATACAATGATGACAATACCCAATTTTTACAAATTAGAATTTAATCATGCCCAACTCGATTCCCACAATTCCTTGATAGACAAGCCTCTGGATATCGTGGACGGCAAATTAAAAATGTCTGAAACCCCAGGATTAGGAATTGAGTTAGACGTAGAATTCATTGAAGCCCATCTTGATGAGGACTGGAATTGAACAAATATGTCCCATTATGAATTCAAATGTACAGAATGTTCTAAAAGTCATATAGCCGATCCCCGAACACTCAGGTGTGAAAGTTGTTCTGGAACCTTATCGGTCACATATACCAATTGGAAGAGACAGGTTAGTAGCCTAGTCGGCGGGGGAACGCTAGACATGCCTATCCCTTTAGGCTCTCTCTCCGAATACCTTTCACTCGGTGAGGGTAACACCCCTGTTGTATCTATGCCCAAAATTTCCTCTATGTTTGAAACTGAAATTTACGGAAAACTTGAATTTATGAATCCTACAGGATCTTTCAAGGATAGAGGCACTGCAATGATGATATCTGCTTTGAAATCTAAGGGCGTCAGTGAAATTGTGGAAGACTCTTCAGGAAACGCAGGAGCTTCGGTATCAGCATATGCAACCAGAGCAGGAATGAAAGCTCACATATTCGCGCCTTTGTCGGCCCCACAAACAAAGCTGAATCAAATTAAAGTTTATGGTTCGATTTTACACGCCGTAGACGGCAGTCGAGACGAAACTACTGAAGCGGCCGAAAAATTCGTTAAGCATAAATCAATTGTTTATGCATCGCATAACCTCAGTCCATTTTTCATAGAAGGTACAAAAACATTCGGCTACGAAATATTCAACGATTTCGACAGGGAAATACCAGGAAACATCGTGGTACCAGTAGGTAATGGGTCACTTTATTTAGGGATTTGGAAAGCGCTTGAAGAGCTGAAGGAAAGGCGCCTAATCAAAACTCTACCCAAATTGCATTGCATCCAAGCTGAAAACATAAATCCTATTGCGTCAAACAACACCTGGAATAAGTCTAAAATAAAGTCAACTGTGGCAGGGGGAATAGCAGTCGGATCTCCCCCGAGAAAATCAGAGGTTCAGAGTGTGTTGCATCAATCAGGCGGAACTGCCAATTCAGTCACGGAGGCATCAATTGTAGAATGGCAGATTAAATTAGCAAAACATGAGGGTCTTTTTTGCGAACCCACTTCTGCTGCAGCATTTGCCGGCCTCGAAAATCTCATCAATAGCAAACATATTAACAAAAATGAAAGGGTCTTAATCCCGATTACCGGCTCTGGGCTAAAGGATGTCTTCCCCGAATAGGTAGCTATTGCCGATATTTTAAAATTGTTTTTTCTAAACCTTCTAGTGATCCTTGTATTGTAGCGTCCTCCATGCAGTAGGATATTCGGAAGTACCCAGGCAAACCAAAGCCACTACCTGGCACTACAAGGACTCTATTCTCCTTTAACTCCTCCGAGAATTGGACATCGTCCTCTATAGGAGATTTGGGAAACATATAAAAAGCACCCTGAGGCTTGATCAATGAATATCCCATATTTGTTAGCTCTTTGTACAGATAATCTCTTTTCTTTTCATATATCCTCACATCTATCGTTGTATCTTGTAGATGAGCTATCAGATGTTGAATAAGAGCGGGGGCATTCACAAAGCCCAAGGTTCTATTACAGAACACTAACCCGTCGACCAGTTCCTCAATATCAGGACAACTTGGATTGACTGCAATATATCCGATTCTTTCGCCTGGCAACGCAAGATCTTTCGAATGAGAAGTAGCAACTATGCTCCTATCGTGGTACTTAAATATGTGAGTATATTCGAGATTATCAAATATAATTTTTCTGTACGGTTCATCACTAACCAAATATATTTCAGTACCGAATTCGACTTCCTTTTCTTTTATGATCCTGCACATTTCCGATAAGGTTTCATCCCCATAAATAATCCCTGACGGATTGTTTGGTGAGTTTATCAATACACCCCTTGTCTTACTGTTAATGGAGCTACGGAAAACTTCCATATCCGGTAGAAAATTCTCATCGGGAGGTACTACTTTGCAAGAACCACCATGATTGTCAGCATAAAAATTATATTCAACAAAGAAAGGAGCAAAAATCACAAATTCTTCACCAGGATCCAGAAGAGTTTTCATAATTACGTTGAGGGCACCACCAGCACCGCATGTCATCACAATTTCGTTTGCAGTAAACGACAACCCTGTCTCATTAGAAAGCCCCTTCGCCACTGCTGTTCTAGTTTCAGTTAATCCGGCATTGGGCATATACCTGTGCATGCCATCTATAGGATTTTCCGATATCTTTTTTAACTCTTCATAGAATCGTTCAGGTGGGTTCATCACCGGATTACCTAGAGACAGGTCAAAAACATTTTCATCTCCATATTGCTGTTTGAGAGCAATGCCCTCTTCAAACATTTTTCTTATCCAGGAACCTTTTTCCATGAACCCACGAATTTTATTAGAAATTGCCATTTTGCTAGCTCCATTCAATCATTTGAAAAATTTGGATTGTAGCCATCAATTTTCTTCACCCATATCGCCTATTGCATCCAATAATCTACCTAGAGTTTCAACACCAAGTCTTCCCGGCATTCTAAGTGCTATTTCACCTCTGTCGTTTACTACTATGAAGAACGGGAAGGAACTTACACCGTAAGCAGTAGCGATTTGGCTAGAGGGGGTGTCTACTATTGAAGGAACGGGCCATTTTTCAAGATCCAGCCATGTATGAGGTGGAAAATTGGGCCTATCCTCATTAATTGAAGTCAATAAAGTAACCATCCGAACCCTATCCAGAGAGTTACTGTCATTCAAAAATGGCGCCAATTCTCTCACCTCATTTCGACAATGAGGGCACCAGTGTGCGAGAACCATTATTAATGTCGTTGGCCCCTCACCGCCTATATAAATCTCTTCTCCATCCAACCCAACAGCTTTTACCTCAGGGGCGGCCCAGCCTAATGCCGCATCTTCATACCCCTGAGCTAGTTTTGGCAGATATTTACCTTTAATTTGTACTTTTACTTCCCTGTAAAACCCTTCCTCTTCATAGGGTTTAATTACTGTATCTTCAAGGGTTTCATCGACACCAATTGAAAACCCTGATGAGAGTTTTTTATCGTTAGGTGATTCGAGAGATTTAGACACGTTATTGGAGGCAGCTACTGGGGATTGCCTAGGAGGCTCTGCCCCTGTAGGTGGTGGTTCATCGGATCCGACAATGACGGCTATTGTAGTTGATGAATCCCTCGTCCCATCAACAAGTTTGCTGTCAGACGTAACCTGGAGTTTCGTAATCTCCGGTTCGGCAATAACATTGACGTCAGACTCTGCCTCAGTGCTGCACCCTATCAGCAAGGCGAATAAGGCCAAACACATTGGGAATAAAACAACCTTATAAAGGTTGCCAGCGGAGAAAAATTTACTGGGCAGTGATTCCACCATCTATAACCAATTCTGAACCAGTAACATATCTAGATTCATCACTGGCCAAATACAGAACCCCCAAAGCTACGTCCCTAGAATTAGCGATGACATTTAGAGGTGTTCTATTTAACTGAAAATCTCGACCTTCTTTACTCCCAATCATTTCTGAAACCATATCAGTATCTATAATTCCAGGGTGAACAGAATTACACCTTATATTTTCATGTCCATGATTAACAGCTATAGATTTTGTTAATGTCCTAACAAGCCCCTTACTGGCACCATAGGCACTAAATCTAGACCCAATCAAACCCGCGATGGAAGATATGTTGACTATAGATCCTCCACCGGATTCTCTCATAGCTGAGATCACAGCTTTGGATCCCAAAAAAACTCCTTTAGAATTGATATTCTGGAGGTGATCCCACTCTTCACTAGTGGTATCCTCAACCCCTTTCATCAGTAGTATGCCGGCATTATTAACCAATATATCTAGTTTGCCATACTCCGATATGGCCAGTTGAACAGCTTTTGACCAGTCTTCTTCTATCGACACGTCCAGACGAACAAATTTAGCCTCACCGCCTTGCTCAACGATTTCAGATTCTACCTGAATTCCTTCTGAGTCAAGTATGTCCCCTATGATTACTTTTGCGCCCTCGGAAGCAAAGAGACGTGCCTCTTCTGCACCTTGCCCTCTAGCACCGCCTGATATTATCGCGACCTTACCAGATAACCGGCCCATATTATTCTCCAGGTGGATTTATTTAGCCCTATAATATCAGAGGGTTTCCTTGACTACGACCTGCGGTTACAGGACAATTGATAACGCAAATTTTTGTCCGTGCTTTCGTGCTATGGATTAGTAGGTACTACTCACATTAGGGCCCGTAGCTCAGTGGTTAGAGCGGTCGGCTCATAACCGATTGGTCGCAGGTTCGATCCCTGCCGGGCCCACCATTACAAAAAGGAACAAATTCTGATTGTTCAAATTAATTTTACTTAATTTATCGGCAGCTATATTGATCATAATATGCGGGCAAACAGATCGGTTGGAAGCCCATGGAGATATGAAAAATATCCACTATGGCACAGCCGGAGAATATGATTTAAAAATCAGTATTATTCCTCACGACCCGGTGACGGGTTCAGTTCATTTTCACATTGAACCAACCTTGTCATCTACAACAGAGCCTATTGAGAAAGCTATTATCACCGTCGTAATTCGACAAGAAAAAGAAGCTTTTCAATCAAGAGCTGTAAATTCCCCTTCCTCACCAACTATCTATGATGCAAATTTGACCTTTGAAACCCCTGGCGAATGGGAAGTGGAAATAAAAATTTCCACTAACCCAGATATTGAAGATAAAATCAGTTTTCAATTAAGTATTTTCGATGCTGGTAGTGCCACAAGCAATGCCGCGGGAATATTCTTCCTATTTGTATTTTCAGTGCTTATAACTGGCTCCACATTTTTATATATGCGTTACGGAAGAAAACCCAAACCCAAAATAATCAGCGAAGACTGAAATCCTGTATGCTTCCTAGCCAATTCTCACCGTCACGTCGAAAGTATGATATTTCTACTAATTCTCCATGCACCATATGCTGTCGTATATGCGATGGCGTGAATTTCCCCAAATTTTTACCGACGTTTAAGTTATAAATTTGTCCCTCCGGAGTCTCTAGGGTGAGGTAATCTATCTCCGTAAGGGAACGAGCCTCGAATTCAATAACCAGGCCAGACACTTCCACAAGTGACGCATCATTTATACCCATACGCTCTCCATTACAAGATAAATTCCCTATCACTAAAAGAATCCACATTAAATGCACATTATAGGAAAATGATTTACGCGTCCCACTATACATATATTTATTACACCAGCACCACTTGCAAACATTCATACATGTTCGGCAAAAATTGTTCCTAAATTAGATTGAACTTGCAACAGGTTCAATCTAACATAAATTACTATAAAGTTAGAACATAATCTTTATATAAATCCAAAATCGCTGCCTATAAAAAGGCCACCAGAAGCCCATAACTCAAAAGTGGTTTATGAATACAACGAGTAAGATCATCTTCGGCTGTTTCATTTTTATTGCCTTTGTGTTCGCCTGGCCCAGCAGCGTAAAACAAATATCGGCCGATCAAAATGCTCAATCAGACCATCGGATAGTAATACTTGGACTAGACTCAAATTCTGTGGTTTCCAAAGAATCCCATATGGAAATGGTGGATTCAATAATTGGAATCATGTCGACAATAAAACAAGGTGATGATTTCTATCTAATGCCAATGGACTCACCCGGCAATTACATTGGACCTTATAGGGCTGGAGAAAGCGATTTCGTTGAGTTCCCCAGAAAGGTGCGGGACATAATTTCAAATTCCGAAAACAATTCCTCCTTGCGTGTAGCAGTCGATGAGACACTTGGAGAATCTTACGGCCTATTAGATATAGAAAGTGCCCCTCCGGGGTCAGGATTATATCTCATCAGTACTAACGAATATCCGAACCATGAAGATTATGTGGGCCATAGGTTGGACCCTTTAGCAGGTCTTTTTTATGAAAGGGGCTGGCATATATCTGCTTTCTCATTGTCAGGAATACCGGCATCCAATTTAGAAGTGTCCACTAATCTTGCAGCTACTACTGAGGGAAACATATTCCAATTACAGGATATTGGAGGATTGAAATTATTTACAGACTACTTACTAACGACTGATAACCGAGGAAAATTAATCTCCGCTGGAGAAAAGAAGCTGACTTTTAGCAATCTACTAATCTCAGATATAGGAGTTTTGCCTGGTACCGAATATGTGATGGCTTTATTCTTCAGAGAAAGCAATGCCGGTTCCTTTAGACTTAAAAACCCCGATGGACTCGAAGCTTCCACAGGTGACAGGTCCTCTTCTTCTGTACTTGAAACCCCTAACGCTGTGATATGGATAATTAATGACCCTACCCCCGGCAATTGGAACGTCGATGTGACAGGAATAAGCGGGCTTGTATCATCATGGTATTTAGCATCAAATAAATATGGCCTGAACTTTCAAATGCCGGAAGTGGTACCGACAGATGAAGCCGCTACTATTTCTGCGTTCATCACGGAAGCTCAATCTATATCGGTAATGGGCGAGGATGCGTCTATCAGTGCTGATGTTGTCACCCCAGGTAACACCTCCATAACGTATGCCTTGGAAGACCAGGGAGTTGATGGTGATTTAAAATCCGGTGACGGGTATTACTCAGCGAAGATTCCTGCACCTCTATCGGAGGGGACATATTCAGTTTCAGTCCATTTAGGCTGGCCCAATGTTAAATATAATCTGACTCGAGATTTCACCTTTCAGGCCAAGGTATTTCCAACAATTGAGATGGCCCCGCTTTACACCTCCAACCTGTTCGTTGGTGAGGAATATACAGTAGCGACAATATACACAAAAATTAAAGATTCGCCTTATGCTGTTTTGCCGTCCGCCATCACACCCCAAATCGCTAACGATTTACAATTCCACGGAACCTTGAAAACCAATCCTCGATCGCCAGATTCCGAGGGAAAAGCCTGGATGTATGATGTGATTTTCGCACCGGATAAACCAGGCCAGATTTCAACTATATTTCATGTGAATTTAGCCTATGCCAATAGGAATTATTCGCGATCAACAGGAAATTTAATTTTGGAATCAAGGGTACTTCCTCAAGCCCCTCAAGCCCCGGCACAGCCATATTCCAATGTGCCTTATCAACCTGCTGAACCGAATACCCTTCCCCCAAGTACAAACACTCCAAAAACTAAAATCCCATTAGGAATCATAATTCCTTTGGCAATTCTAGCCATAATATTAATAATGATTGTGATATATCACAATTCTCTGCCAAAGCCGTATGGATTCATTAGTGATGAGTCGGGAAACTCAGTGCTAAATTTCGACCGATTACGAAGCAGGAGGGTAATTAAGTCAATTTTAGTCCGGCATATAGTCGCTGGCTCAGAAACTGGAATGGATGAGTTTATTGGAAGCAATTTCGTCTTCGGAAAAGGCTCGCTGTTGATAACCGCAACAAGTGCCGCACATACGATCAGAGTAAACGATCACCCCTTGGTTGGATCTGCAAATGTTTCAGATGGCACCTGGATTGGAGCAACAGGCAAGTTATTCCGATTCACAAAAGAGAGAACTTACCCCGATCATAGTTCCTAGTTAGATTCTCTCGTCGTTATCGTCACAGTTTTAATAGCATCGCCAGGTTTGGTGGCGGACCCAGGGTCCCGTATGGATAACCCGGTCACAACGTCCATCCCACTTACAACCTTCCCAAACACAGAATGGCAGGAATCCAAGGCACAATCCTTAGGTTGGTCATTCACATCAAATCCGTCTAGGAATTCAGTTGCTGAAAAAGTTATAAAAAACTGGCTACCATTGGTACCTTTCCCGTCCACTAGCCCTTTATTAGCCATAGACAAAACTCCCGCAGCATCATGCCTAGCATCTACGTGAAATTCGTTCTCAAAATAATATCCAGGGCTGCCACTACCGGTGCCGGAAGGATCACCCCCCTGTGCCATAAAGCCATCGATCACCCTATGGAAGGTCGTACCATTATAGTAATTTTCGTTTGCAAGAAATACAAAATTGTTAACCGTAATAGGTGCGAGTTTTTCATATAGATCTATGGTGAATCGCCCACCATCTTCCATTTCAAACACGGCAAAAAAGTCCTTAGTAGTATCTATAGCCATGGGTGGAGGATTATCATAAGACTTGACTTCGGAGCTTTCCTGACTGGTTTCGCAAGATACATATATAAGAAACAATGCCATTAAGACTAATACTGAGGTCGGTGCGGCAATTGGTATTGAAAGTCTCATATTTTGTAAGTCTACCCCTTTAACATTATCCCGCGATGTTCTTAATTGCCTTCAAGGCTATATAGTACCCAAATAATCCGAATCCAGTGATAACACCTTTGCAGGAGGGTGCTATCTGGGAAACATTACCTCTTGCTGAGGGATTGGAAATATGGACTTCGATTGTTGGATAACTTACTTGAGTTATCGCAGCTGCCAATGCAGGATGACCTGATGAATAACCGGCTGGGTTAATAATAGCTGCATCATAGCCATCTTCATGAGCCTGGTAAAACTTATTAATGACTTCCCCCTCGATATTTGAGTGGTAAATATCAACAGTCACATCCAGCTGTTTAGAATATTCTTTAATTTGGTTACTATAGTCTTCCATTGTGTCACTACCGAAAATTTCCACCTGTGACTTACCTCGCATATTAATCCCCGCACCATGAACAACTAATATCTTCGTCATGAATCTTTCTCCAAACGGAATTCTGTCAGAATAGTGCCAAATTCTAGCACAGCGTGCAAATCAAAGTTCCAAAGCAGATAAGGCGGCATTTACGATTGTTTCAACATCAGTTCCGTATTCCCGGTAAAGATCTTCTCTACTACCGGACTGCCCCCAATCATCAACACCCAAAGACACCGTTTTACTACCGACGGCTCCCCCAACCCAGGAAAGGGAATGCGGATGCGCGTCTGCCAACGTCAAAATCGGTACGCCATCTATATGACCTGGAAGCAATGTCGCCAGACCTTCAGACAAGCCATAACCTTTTTCAATAGATTCCTTCACTAAATCTCTATAGTGTCGATACAAAGGGCCGGGACCGGTGACATTAATGACATTGGCTAAAACCCCTTCCTCAAGAAGTATGTCACTAGCTTCACATGCCTCCGGAATCATGGCTCCAACACTCACAATTGTTATACCACTCCCATTCACACTTGAAGAAAAGTCCGACGTTCGATCTCTTAAACAATAAGCTCCTCTCAAAACCTGCAATCTCAACGATTCAATTTGTGAAGCTTCTGACGGAAGTTGCAATAAATTTTGATCAACTGGTTTGCTTGTAAGTCTCAAATAAGTTGACTGTCCTCTTTTTCTTATCTGATGTAAGGCGGATAACATGATCCACTCCAACTCTTGGCCAAAGCAAGGTTCATATGCATCTAACTGGGGCATTTCAACCCCAATAGATGCAGTCATCATCGATTGGTGTGCACCGCCTTCAGGGGCCAAACTCAAACCGGACGGTGTTCCTACAACAATGAATTTAGCCCCCGAGTAAACGCTATAAACGAATGCATCGAGTCCTCTTCTTATGAATGGATCATAAAGAGTGCCAATAGGAAATAACATTTCCCCATTCATTTCATTGGAAAGCCCTAACTGACCGAGCATCATAAACAAATTATTCTCAGAGATACCTAATTCAATATGTTGTCCGCTCTTGGATTCTTCCCACTTTAAAGCTCTCACAATACCCTCTTCTGGAAGGGTCTCGGTTTCATTCAGCTTCCAGACACCAACCCTATTTATCCAGCCACCTAAATTTGTGGAACTGGCTACATCAGGACTCACTGTAACTATCCTTCGAGACAAGTCCCCCAAACTTCTAGACATATCGGTTAGTACTAACCCGAAAATTTGTTGCGTCGACATATACCCAGAGTATCTCCTGCCAAAATCCCAAGGAATATTTTCTTTTGGTGGCGGAGTTACTACATCAATTCTGCGCAGTTTTTCTGACGTAGACTTAAGAAATTGTGATTCTTCAGATTGACTATCAAACCCGCCCCATGTATTGCCTGGCTCAATATTTAAATTTTCTCTGAGTTCCTCCATTTGAGAATCTGACAATGTAACCGAATGGTTCTGAGGATCACCGACAGATGGTAACCTGTATCCTTTCAAGGTATACGCAAATACTACGCTTGGCTCATCAGTCTTATCTGTCTCTTGGAAAGCTTTTCTGAGGGTTGATAAGTCGTGACCTCCCAAGTTATGGAAAAGACGGCTTAATTCTTCATCATTCCAGCCAGATATGAATTTTTTCATTTCTTCCGGATAGGCGGTATAGGCAGGCAACCATGATCGAAGTTCTTCTGAATTCACTCTCAAAAGACGCTGATAGACCTGATTACTCATCCTATCTATTGCTTCCCGTAACATTTCACCGTTTGGAAGTCGAAAAGCATCCTCTAGCAGAGCTCCGTATTTAGCCTCCACTACATGCCAACCATTGGCCACAAACATATCCCTCCACGCACCAACTCTTATGCCAGGAATAATCCTATCTAGACTTTGTCGATTTAAATCAACAACCCACAAGATATCCGAAGCATCCTGCATAGCAGGTTCGGCTATTGCCTCCCATACAGATCCTTCATCTAACTCAGCATCTCCAACGATCGATATGTATCTTCCTTTGAGGTTATCCCCATGATTATGGGAATTGTTGTAGGACCTTACTATCGACGCAAAATTTGGGGCTACCGGCCCTAGGCCTACTGAGCCAGTTGAAAAATCAACTAAATCTGGATCTTTGGTTCTACTAGGGTATGCCTGCAGACCATGATAGGCTCTCAATTCGGTGAGATACGATGAATCAAGGTTCCCTAAAAGGTACTGAATCGCATGAAAAACTGGAGATCCGTGAGGTTTTACAGAAATTCTGTCCTGATTATTCATGAAATCAAAGTACAGAGAGGTCATCAATGTAACTATTGATGCACTGGATGCTTGATGACCGCCGACCTTGGTTCCATCAGGATTTTTTCTAATGTTGTTGGCATGATGAACCAATTGCATTGCTAACCAAAGAACACGGTCCTGCACAGACTCTAAAAGTTCTATTGAAAGCTGGGGTTCAGTTTTAACTGAATCAATATCACTTGCCACTATTCACTGCCTCAGGAATGCTTCTTGCAAGAGTATAGCATTGGTGGTCTTATTCGGTATCTAAAGTCCTTCAATTCAGGTAGGAAGCTATCCAATCGAGACCGGCAACAGTGGTACCTGCGGGGACATATTCGCACCCTATCCACCCTTCGTATCCAAGAGCATCAATGAATTCAAATAAATATTTGTAGTTTATTTCCCCGGTTCCAGGTTCATGCCGACCAGGATTATCCGCCAATTGCATATGGCTTATCAGGTCAATATTTGCCTCTATCGTTCTTGCCAAATCTCCTTCCATAATTTGCATATGGTAGATATCGTGCTGCAAGTATAAATTGTCAGATGCAACTTCTCTAATTAATGAGGAGGCCTGATCTGTTCGGTTGAGGAAAAAGCCAGGAATATCCAAAGTGTTTATGCTTTCCACAATGAGCTTTACTCCTGCTTCCTCGAAGATAGGCGCCGCGTACCTGAGGTTCGCGACCAAGGTATCCTGAGCCTCTTGGTCTAACAATGATTCCGGTTTTATTCCAGCTAAACAATTCACCTGTGGACAATTTAAAGCGGAGGCATATTCTGCAGCTAAGCCAACACTTTCTTGGAATTCGTTCACCCGATCAGGATGGCAAGCGATTCCCCTTTCACCAGCATTCCAATCACCAGCTGGCAAATTATGTAAGACTTGTACCAAATTATTTTCCCCTAAAAGGTTCACCAGTTGTTCCTTGGGGTAGTCATATGGGAATAGATATTCCACTGCATTAAATCCTGACTCGGAGGCAATTCTAAACCTATCAATAAAATCTACCTCGTTGAACATCATGCTGAGATTAGCTGCAAAATTTGGCATTTCTCCTCCTTATTTTTTTTCCTTAAAGCCTGTCTATTGAGATGTCCAGATTGTATATCTACTTTCCAAGTTAAACACCACATCCTAACCAATCATAGCAACTAGGGAAAAAGTATCCGAGAAACCCAATCATGATAGAATTTGCTGCGACATGGGGACGCGCGGATTCGACAGGGGATGTCACCGCGGGATTGCAGGTCGGGGCGCCTTCATCCTCGTTAAAAAGATGGCAAAAAAGTAACTGGCAACAAAGAGCTAGCACTAGCCGCTTAAGCGGCTACGTCCTTCACGTCCGATCCCCGAAGGTAGTGAAAGGGCGACAATAGACGGGGTGCAGTCAGTTAGATGCCGATATATCTGGCTAAAGACTATCGGCTAGTCTGTTTCAAGCGCTAGCCGGTCGGGGCTTGAACAGTCGAATTTAATGTCCGGCTAAACCTGTAGTATATCTCGGTCGGGGTGTTTTCTGGACGGGGAGTTCGACCCTCCCCCGTCTCCACCAGACCTGAGGCCTTCTGTTTACAACAGAGGGTCTTTTCCTTCTGAGATGCCTCGCATCATACGGCTTGCAGCCCCTTCCTATCAGGCTAGTGCCGGCTATGAACAAGCTTGAATCACTACTCTTTAACAAAAGATAACGGGTCTTTGTATCTAGTGGCCAATTAGTGCTACCTGAAATCAGTTTCGGCTATGATTAAGTGCGAGTTACTGATTCAATTCTTACCTGAGGTGGTATTGACAATGGATGACAGATTCGTACTTAGAACAATTAAAAGTAACGGTATCAAGTTAAGGGTGGCAGTTGAAGGTGACGGCCCTCTGGTAATTATGGTCCATGGGTTCCCCGAGCTCTGGTATTCGTGGCGACATCAGATAAAGCCCATTGCAGCGGCAGGGTACCGTGTTGTGGCCCTTGATGTAAGGGGATATGGGGGTAGCGATAAGCCGTACGCGATTGAATCCTACGGGATGGCCGATCACATGGCCGACATAGTAGGTTTGATCGATACATTTGCTGAGGAAAAAGCTATTTTAATAGGTCATGATTGGGGGGCGCCAATCGTATGGAACACTGCAGTTTTGTGTAAAGATCGGGTGTCGGCGGTTGCTGGTCTTAGCGTTCCTTATCGAAAACGCGGCGCTGTTTCCACCATCCAAATATGGCGTCAGCTATATGAAGACAAATTCTTTTATCAACTATATTTTCAGAAAGAGGGAATCGCAGAAAAAGAATTGGGATCTGACGTACGTACGGCACTCAGGAAAATATATTTCTCCATCAGTGGCGGAGCATCTTCGCTAGATAGCTGGCTCAACCGCCCCCCAACAGCATCTTTATTGGAAGGATTACAAAACCCGGACCCTTTCCCTGGATGGTTGACAGATAATGATCTTGAATACTATGTTGAAAGCTTCTCGGCTGGTGGTTTTCGTGGGCCAATAAACCGTTATCGGAATCAGGATCGAGACTTTGATAATTTACCCTCAATGGGTGTAGAACCAGTTGATCAACCGAGCTGTTTCATTGCCGGAAGTAAGGACTTAGTACGTACTTTTGTGCCTGGGCTAGATCTATACCAAACACCGGACGTTCATTGCTCCGACATGCGTGTCAGCCGGGTTATTGAAGGCGCAGGTCACTGGGTTCAACAGGAAGCACCGGAAGAGGTCAACATAGCACTCTTGGAGTTTCTCAGCTCTTTAAATTAAGAAATATTGGGTATTGTTCAATCTACCAATCTGTCACCGGTATAGCCGTCTGTTACAAAATCCGCCCATGGTTGAAGATGAGAGCAGGGAAAAAAAACGCAGAGCAACATCATGAAATTGAAGACTATCTTAGCAACAGGCAAGACGATGAGGCACCAACCCAAATAACCGGAGTGACGACATCTAATACTTCAGATATATCACCTAAAGAAGAAGGATTTACTCTCCCTCAAACAACTCCTGAGATATATACAATTGGGGAAGGCCTCTCCAAGCCTAAAACGGCAATAAGCATGGGCTGTGGAACAGTTAGTGCAGACGGTTCAACCCACTGCATATCATGTGGGGAGCAATTGCCCTCCCTCGTATGCCTGAATTATCAAGCTGAAAACATCCCAAGGGCCAAGTTCTGTGCAAATTGCGGTCAGGAACGATAACGAGAACGTAGAAACACTTCTCCAATTACGACCGACATGTACTAACCTTCCCATATAAGAGGAACCGCCTATGTCAAAAAGATAGGCCTATGTATAGTCACAATGAAGGACGCTCAAGGTGCCAATTCGTATTTTGCTCATAAGCATAGGCAATATTCATCACCCCAGCCTCATCAAATGGCCGCCCTGCGATCTGGATTCCCAATGGGAGTTTGTTATCACCCTCTGATGTAAATCCACAGCAGATAGAGAGAGCTGGGCCGCTCACTAGACTAAAAAACCCTCGATATGAAGCCTCAGTTAAAGCACGAACGGCTGCTTCCTTACTTCGTATCCCTGGTTCTAAATTCATGACCGTAGCCGGTTCTGAAGCACCCGGCATTAGGAGTACGTTAAATTGCTCTAGTGCTTCCAAGGCCTGTTTGCGCACCAATGTACGTATCTTCTGTGCCTTGTAGTAGGCCTGTGACGGAATCAGTTCCCCTGTAGTAAAGGCAACTCGAGTATTGTGATGAAACTCATTTGGTCTGTCACGAAGCCATTCCGGGTGCAGGCTTGAGCGTTCAACGGCGCTTATTATCCTGCTTGCAACACCTGCCATGGGGGCTAAAGGGAGCGATATTTCTTCCACTTCAGCCCCAAGACTAGCAAGCAGCTCAGTCGCCTGTAACACTCCTTGTCGTACCGGTTGAGTGACCCCCATAACATCAGGATCAAGAAATTCTTTGACTAACCCTATTTTAGCTCCCTTTATATCTCCAGTCAGCGAAGCACAATAATCTGGCACCGGTACATCTTTCATATACCGATCTTTCTGATCAAACCCAGCAATTGCGCTCAGGGTCAATGCACAATCCCCGACCGTACGAGAGATTGGACCTATCGTATCCAAGGACCATGACGCACCATCTACTCCATACCTACTGACTCGACCCCAGGAAGGTCTAATTCCGACTAACCCGCAATTGGAAGCAGGGCCCCTTACTGACCCTCCTGTATCTTCGCCAAGTGACGTAGCGCACATAAAAGATGCCGTGGCTGCGCCGGAACCAGTGCTTGATGTTCCTGGATTCCTACTGAGATCCCATGGATTGTGTGTTACCCCAAAAGCAGATGTTATCGGGTCACCCATAGCAAATTCAGTCATGTTCAGCTTCCCAAGGATTATTGCACCCGATTTCTTAAGTCCTTCCACCACTGTCGCATCAAAGTCCGGCACAAAGCCTGAACGAATTTTTGAAGCGCTTGATGTTCGTACACCTTTTGTATATATCTGGTCCTTCACCCCAACGGGAACTCCATGTAAAGGGCCTTTGGTCAATCCTGCGCTTATGTCAGTTTCTGCCTGATACGCTGCCGCTAACGCCTCTTCCGCCAAAACGGTGATATATGCGTTTAACTTGCCATCGACCTCGGTTATCCTGTCAAGGTAAGCTCTTACAGCCTCCACGGGGGAAATTTGCTTTTCCTTTATCTTAGTAGCCAGATCCGCTGCCGACATAAAAATTAATTCTTGATCGCTCATAACCCTTAATCCCCCTTTTCCAAAATAATGGGCAAAGGTTCAATAGCATTTATACCTTCGGGGTTAATACCGTCTATAGCTTCCAACATGGCATTCAAGCTATAACTAATATCTGTAACATCAGAGTCCTGTATTTCAATGTTCACGGCTTTGGCCAGTGCACGAATCTCATCTTCATTCAATTCAGACATAATTCACTCTCCTCAAAAATTATTGTGGGGTTGACCCGGCGATTATAGAATATGTAAGCGAAACCTGTTCGACAGTCCATCTCAAACATCTGCTCGTTTCCAACAACTTGACAATCGGTTTGTTAATGTCAAAGTATTTCATGTATTCTAAATGCTTGATCTAAAATCCCTTTTGTCTTTAAAGTAAACACATCTGCATAGGAAAAATTGACTGTAGGCAACCCAATAGAATTAAAGTTATTTTAGGGTAATTAGCCTAGATACAAACAACATCTCCTGGTATCTAAACAATTGCAAAAATCAGATAAAGTAGACATATTAGTGATAGGTGGAGGCCCGGCGGGTAGTACTGCGGCCTCAATGGCAGCCAAATCAGGTCTTACAGTCAAAATATGTGAAAGATCTAAATTCCCGAGGGAACATGTAGGAGAATCTCTTCTTCCAGCAAGCATAGCTATATTGGAAGAATTGGGTTTAAAAGAAGCGATATCAAACGCTGGGTTTTTACCTAAATACGGGGCAACCATGGTATGGGGTAAAGATGAAACCCCCTGGTCATGGAGATTTAGTGAAACCAATAAACAGAATATTCATTCATATCAGGTCTCAAGGCCTATATTTGATGAAATACTACTTAAAAGGTCAGCAGAACTAGGTGTTTTGGTTGAAGAAGAGTCATCTGTAGGCAAGATAATGATAGATGACTCAAACAGAGGGGCTGTCGTCATAAATAAAAACGGTCAGCAATACTTTCAACCTGCCAAATTCATAGTAGATGCCAGTGGACAGTCCGCTCTTCTGGCCAGGAATTTAAACTTGAGGCAATGGGATGAAAATTTTCAAAACCTCGCCGTTTATGGATATTTTACCGGTGCAAAAAAGCTGCCCATCCCTGATGAAAACAATATATTCATTGAATCATTTGAAAACGGATGGGTTTGGACAATTCCCTTAAATGGAGACATTACCAGTGTCGGAGCGGTAGTTGATTCCAATAAGAGCGCTGCGGAATTACGGAAAGTCGACTCGAGAACCTTCTTAGAAGACCAACTATCATTGACCAACAGAACATGCGATATGCTTTCGCAAGCAGAACTACAAAGTGATGCGAAAATATTAAAAGACTGGTCATATACAACCTCGAAGATGGCCGGCGACGGTTGGGTATTAGCCGGAGATGCTGCATGTTTTATAGATCCTTTATTTTCTTCGGGTGTACATTTAGCTATGATGTCCGGTGTACTTGCTTCAGCATATGCTGTTACATACTTAAAAGATAAGATTCTTGGCAAAGAAAGCGCGTCAGTATACGAAACCACATTTCGACAAGAATATGACCATTTTCGGGACCTAGCCCTATTATTCTATTCAAGCAATAGAACCGTAGATTCCTATTTCTGGGAAGCCCGTCGAATATTTAAAGAGGAAAATTATTTTTCTGACAGGGTCTCCTTCATCAGAGCCGTGTCAGGACAATCTGTCCGTGGATATGAGCGGGTGGCTTTAGAGAGAGGCGAATTGCCAAAGGAATTCATGTCTGCCATAAGCCTACACAACAAAAAATCTGAGGACAGAAACGCAGAATTACTTTTCATTCAAGATTCAATCTTGGAAAAAATACCATGCCTGGCATTAGAAGCAAAACTAGAAAAAAAGCCCGTTCTGTCAGAAGGAGAATTTAAATGGGGGACAGTTATAACAACACCATACCGAAAAGAAGGGGTGCCGTGTAGCAATTTGGTGGCGAATCTATTGATGAAAATAGACGGGGAAAAGTCAATAAGAAAAATCCTGGAAAATCTTTCAACATCTGCCAGTGAAGACACTAGAAAACAGTTATTAAAATACGGTATAGAAGCGATAAGTATTCTTTTTATAGAAGGAGTTATAGATAGTCTCAATTAAATAGTAATTAAGGAGAAAACTATGTTAGAAGATATTCAAGGCCAAGTCGCCTGGATAACCGGAGCGGGAACAGGCATCGGGGAATCTGGTGCCATAAAATTAGCGGAAGCCGGCTGCAAAGTGGTCCTTTCAGGGCGAAGACAGGATGTGCTGGAAAATGTAGCCTCAAAAATCTCAGGAGATGTTTCGATACAACCTCTGGACGTTTCGGACAATGATGCTGTGCTGTCAGTCGCTGACTCGATATTGAACCAATATGGGCAGATAGACATAGGCGTATTCAGCGCAGGCATTAATGTCCGAGAACGCAATTGGCCGGTAGTTTCAATCGAGGACTGGGACAAAGTCATAAATATTGATCTGAATGGAGCTTTTTACTGCTGCCAGGCGGTGCTACCTTCAATGAGAAGTAATGGAGGTGGTCTCATCATCAACATTTCCTCTATGGCAGCGAAAAGTGCTGGTGCGCTAACGGGACCTGCCTACACCTCAGCTAAGCATGCGATGAATGCAATGACTGCCAGCTTAATCGTGGAGGAAAGAAATAACGGAATTAGGGCGACAGCTTTGTGCCCTGGAGAAGTAGCGACCCCAATACTGGAACAACGTCCAGTACCAGTCAGCGCAGAAGATCAAGCCAGAATACTTCAATCAGAAGATCTTGGTGAGCTGATATTGTTTATCGCCCAACAGCCGACACATGTAACGATAAATGAAGTTTTAATAAACCCGACTTGGAACCGTTTTGCATAACTGAAACATGAGTGGATCTCTCGGAAAGTCGTAGCCACTTCCCCGGAGGTCCGTCTTTTATATGTTAATCCCCAGGAGTAGCAGCTATTTCGTCAGGAGTCTCAGCCTCGGTTTCTTCAAATTTCTTGCCTGTTTTAGGGTCAACCTCAAACGAGCTAGGGAGTTCAAGCTCATCTGCTATTTCCCTAACAGCAGGTAACACTTCTTCACCCATTAACCGAAGACTCCTCATCTGGTCATCATGTGTCATTGCCCCGTCACCATCCCAGAAAAACACAGACCCGGGTCTAAGGTATTCCAAAACATGTCGTATTTTGGGGATTACCGTTTTAGGAGTACCGAATATTATGGTATGGTCGTCGACTTGATCTTCAAAGGACCTCGAAAGTTGGCCACCTCGATTAGCAGTAGCAACCTTCATGGTCGGAAGTACTCTCTTGCGAGAAGTCATCCCAGGGAGCTTATTTAACGCGGGATTGGCTGTGCCTTCATTTCCCGCGTTGAACGGATTACTAGGTCCTTGGACAAATTTCCTTGCAACTTCTTCAGCCAATTCTTC
>DJMH01000022.1:36259-39575 GCA_002435305.1 Dehalococcoidia bacterium UBA6495 | reverse complement strand
CCTTCCTCTCTGGCAGTCTCCTTATAGACTTCAAAGGACTGTCTCGTTGGTTCAAGTTGAGTTGCCAGCATTATGTACGGTATTCGTTGCCTAGCAGCCCATATCACTGAATCTCTGCTTACAACCCCTGGTAGCATTATTGGTGGATGGGGTTTCTGATAAGGTCTAACCCAAGGATTAACATAACGATATTGGTAATGCTTTCCTTCCCACCTAAATGGTCCAGGTTCTGTCCAGGCCTTCACGATAAAATCATGGGCCTCTTGAAACCTTTCCCAGTTATATGCAGGCGGAGCGTTATGCGAGACACTCTCTCTCGCAGTTCCTCTAACCCATCCAGAAACTAGCCTCCCTTTGGATATCATGTCTATTGTCGCTAATTGTTCAACCAGCCAAAGGGGGTCGTCCCAAATTGGAAGCACATTACCTAAAAGTACTATCTTGGCCCTATTCGTAATGCGAGCAAGAATGGATGCTTCCACATTTACCGTACTGCCCATACAGAAAGGGCTGCTGTGGTGCTCATTGAGCATTAGTCCATCAAACCCCATCTCCTCAGCATAAATTTTTTCATCTAAATACCTGTTGTACAGGTCAGATCCCAAAATCGGATCGTAAATATCGTTGCTAACGGTCAAGTCCTTAATCGACTTCCCAGTGGCCCCAAAGTAGCCAGACTTTGGGTCTTGATATGGCCTCTCCGTAAAATGTCCTATGAACATATGCTCCTCCCTATCTGGGCTAATTTACCGTTATTTAAGGAAATTTGTTACTAATTTAAGGAACTCTTCAGGTTTTTCTATCTCTGGCCTATGTCCGCTTTGGTCTATTAGGCTTAGGGAAGATCCCGGTATAGATTCGTTATATATTCTTAATGAATCAAGAGGAACGATAGAATCTTGTTTACCTGAAACTATGAGTGTTTGAAGTGTTTTTAACCTTCGCAACAAGTAAGGCAATGTCGGGTTGTACATGAAAGGTTTCCATGCCAATCTCGCAGACTGCTCCCGTCCCACTTCCCACAATTCTTCCTGTTCTGGAGAAGGTTCATCCGGTCTTATGGTGGCATACTCTTCCACCGAATTTGGGTTCAAAAAACTTTCTTCCAAAAATTCAGTGGCCACATTAAGAAAAAGATCGTAAATCTCACCCTTCTCCGGTTTAACTCCCATAGGTCCAACAAGTACAAGCTTTGAAAACTTACCTGGGTCCATCGCAGCCATTTCTGCAGCCAGCCAACCTCCCATTGAAAAGCCCACCATCTTGACTCCCGACAATTCAAGATCATCCAGAACCTGAAGATACACTCCGGCTAAATCACTTATGTGCATAGCCCAGTCCAGTCTATCTGACTCATCGTACCCAGGATGACTTGGGGCCATAACTCTAAATTGTTCTGACAATGTTCGGTGATACCTCATCCAACCAGGAAAACCCAACTCACCGTGAAGCAGCAGCAATGGCTCCCCTTCCCCAGCAATCCGCATCTGAATTTTACCTTCAGGAATCACTATTGCTTGCTCTTCAAATTTGGAAAATTCTCCTGCCATTCCTTATTCCTCATATGATTTTCATTAATCAACACAAAGCCTAATTTTGCGATTATAGCTGAAAACACGAAAAAGCCGGAGTTTTAAGAATTTGTTAGATTAGTTTAGTTGCATTTATACTGCCGGCATGCTGAACTTTAACTTAACCAATCCGGCGGGACCCTAACATGCCTGACATAAAATCTGGAATCTTCATAATGCCGTTCCATCCTCCGGACAAAGAATTGGCTCAATGTCACGATGAGGACATGGAACTGCTAATTGAGTCAGATAAATTAGGAATCGATGAGTTTTGGGTTGGTGAGCATCACACTTTGTCATGGGAACCAATCGTCAGCCCTGAAATGTTTATAGCCGCCGGGTTCAGGCAAACTGAGCAAATAAGAATTGGACCTGCACCTCTCCTTTTAAATTTTCATCATCCCGCCCAAGTAGCAAATCGACTTTCATTTTTGGATCATTTTTCGCATGGCCGGCTTAACATCGCCTTTGGGCATGGTGGAGCTCCGTCGGATTTTGAACTGTACGATCTTCAAAGTTCAGAAATGCAGAAAATGTCAGAAGAAGCGATGGGCATGATATTGGAGATGTGGGAAAAAGAGCCTCCCTACGAAATAACAGGCAACTATTGGAATATAGTGTTGAAAAGTAGTGATGAAGATATTGGCTACGGCAAAATTCAAAAACCATTACAAACTCCTTATCCTCCGATTTCTGTTCCAATCACAGGATATAACTCAAATTCGGCGAAAATAGCTGCTAAATACGGGTTTTCACCCTTCAGCCACTCGATAACTTCCTTACCCGTTCTAAAAGACAACTGGAGAACTTATTCAAGGTCTAGGAGATTGGTAAATGCCGAGCCTGACAGGTCTAATTGGAAACTTGCGCGGACCATATTCATCGCTGATTCTGACGAGGAAGCCATCAAGAAAGCAAGAAATAACAGCATAGTCAAAGCCTATAAATACTTAGCTTCAGCCATAAAAAAAGGCCCCGGCCTTGCGATTATGAAATCTGACCCAAACGAACCAGACAGCGAGATAACTGAAGATTACCTCATCAATGAACTAGTCATTGCCGGGTCAGTCGAAACTGTAATTGGTCGCCTGCAAGAAATCTCAGAATACCTCGGTCCTTTCGGCACCCTGATAAATATGTCATTCGACTGGATAGATGAATCTGATAAAAGAGACTGGTTAAACAGTATGGCTCTTTTTCAAAATGAAGTAATTCCCAAGCTAAGTTCCAGAATTAACCAATTGATTGCCTCGGAGAATTCATATGACTAATAGTTATCAAAAAAACCGTACAAAGTCTGAATTGTTGAATGGTAAAACCATCAAAGTACCGGAGATAAATCGAGTTTTTGACCCTACCGTAGTTGAAACAATCGCATCAGTTGGTTACGGGTGCGTTTGGGTAGACATGGAACACAGCCACGCAGATTTCAAAGATCTTGCCACCCTTGTATTAGCAGCACGCGCCTCCGAAATAGATATATTCGTCAGGATACCGCACGGACCTTATAACCAAATAATAAAAACGTTGGAAATTGGGGCATCCGGTTTAATTTGGCCTCATTGTAAAAGTAAACAAGAGGCTGAAGCGTTCGTTGAAATGTCCAGGTATCATCCAGAAGGCATGAGAGGGATGGGTGGTGGCAGAGATTCATCCTTTGGTAAAAGTGAAAAACCAGCCTATTACGACATTGCCAATGAAAATGTGCTTCTTGGTGTGATGATAGAAGATAAGGAGGGGGTAGA
>DJMH01000022.1:35680-35881 GCA_002435305.1 Dehalococcoidia bacterium UBA6495 | reverse complement strand
CCCGGAGACCTATCCCAAAGCTATGGCGTCCACAGGGACCCAGGGGATCCAATAACTAAACCCCTCATATTGGAGGCCTTTGACAAGGTTGGGGCAGCCTGCAAACTACATGGCAAGTTCATGGGCACAGCTGTAGACCCAGGTGACCCAATGGGTATGGCAGTAGCGAGAGGAGCCACTTGGCTCAACTGCTGCCACGAC
>DJMH01000022.1:0-35300 GCA_002435305.1 Dehalococcoidia bacterium UBA6495 | reverse complement strand
TGGCTTCCGCAAACCCGATCTAGGAAAGATTCACTGACCCTCCATAGTCTGATTTGGCTTTTTCGATAGCACGAATCCTGCCGTCCAAAAGAACATCTACCCTGTCTTTAGCCCACTGGTTCGAAGTTTCCAATCCTGTAACGGAACCTTGAAATTGCGGCATCACATATCTCGCTAGAAGCTCATAGCTACGGAGAATGCTGTCACGCGGAGCCCAATCGACGGTCTGCACCAGAAATCCACCAAATCCACCACTCTCTTGCGCCAAATTATTAATGCCTTCAATACAGTCGTCAGGGGTTCCGACTATCCAGAACCCGTTATCTGACATCCAATCGACAACTTGGTCCCTTGGTCCGTCGAAGACGGGTTTCCGTCCATTAGTACCTTCGGAATAATCCCTTAAGAACCCGGCAGCCCCTTCTCTGGTTTCTTCCCGAGCCTCCTTTCTAGTTTCTGCCAGATGTACTGGTACCACCAATCGCCAATCCTCCCTTTTTACAACTTGCCCATGTTGTTCAGCCGACTCTTCTGCTATATCCCATAACTTCCCGAAGTCCGCGCGATCAGCCAGAGGATCCCTCGGTACGGTGATAGTTAAAACAGAAGCGCCATGTTTACCAGCTAGCTGAACCCCAGAAGGAGATTGTATAGATGCAACCGCAATCGGCATATGCGGCCTCTGATAAGGTCTGAGTTGCAGCAAAGCCTCATTTAGTTCAAACCAATCACTCTTATATGTTATTGGTTCGATTTCTGTAAATAACCTCAGTATGACCCCTAAGGCTTCATCCATCTTTTCTCTCTGGGTGGTTGGATCAATGCCCATCATATATGCGTCTGTAGGCAAAGCTCCAGGGCCCACACCAAACATGGCTCTACCTCTAGTCATATGATCCAATTGGACCATTCTATTGGCAACCATAAAAGGATGATGATAAGGAAGACTTATAACCCCAGTACCGAGGTTTATCCGCCTCGTTCTTTCTGCTACTGCGGCTATGAATAGCTCAGGAGACGAAATAGTTTCCCAGCCTGCGCTGTGATGTTCTCCTATCCATGCCTCATCATATCCCAGCTTATCTAACCATTGAATCAACTCCATATCCCTCTCTAAGGCCAAAGTGGGATTTTCACCCACCCTGTGAAAAGGTCCTAAAAATATACCGAATTTCATCTTTTCAGGTAGATTCATATCACATATCCTTCGCCCTTCATTAATCTTGAAATTTCATAATATATGAGATCATATGGGAGTGCCTTTATCATGACAAATAAATGAACGCATCGTTTCTTAATAACCGATATACTGTTTTTAGAAGCTCTGTAAGAATAGATCCTTGTAATCTACAGAAGACCCATCGAAAGCAACCCCACCATTCTCTAAAGCAACAATTTTATCTGCATAGGCGTTAGGCATTTCCGTATCATGTATTACAACAACAAAGTCTGGCTAGTTTTTCTAATCTAACATCCCCAAATCTCTAAATATGAGTTGAGTTCCTTTCAAATCGGATAGGTCTTCTATCGTCAAATCTGGTTTATTAATATCAGCTAACGGAGTAAGCAACATATGAGTTTTTACTCCCTCGACAACTGGATATTCATATATTTGCCCAGCGAAATATTGCTGAGCTACCTTTGAGGTCATAAAAGTAAGAAATTTTTCGGCGTTGGCACGATTTTTTCCTGTATCGACTATTCCTGCTCCGGCCACCATTACCAAACTGCCGGGGCCACCATCGCTCAAATAAAGATTTCGGGCGTTAAATGTGTCCCCTTGTTCTGAAATGAAACGGTGCAAGTAATAATGATTAACAAGCCCTATGCTTATTTCCTCAGCAGCAACTGCTGCCACCTGAGGAGTGTTCTTCGGATAAACAATGGGTTCATTGGCTAACATATCCGCCAACCATTGCCTTGTCTTTGCTTCTCCCCAGCTGGCTCTCATCCCAGTAATCATCGTCTGGAAGGAGCTATTTGTGGGAGCCCATCCCAATTTACCTTTCCATTTGGGCTCTGTTAAATCATCAAGCGACGTCGGTAAATCAGCAGATTCAATTGTAGCCGTATGGACCAAGGTCCTGGCCCGACCGGATATACCAACCCATTTACCGTCCTTTGGCTTCGCCCAAGCAGCAACCCGGTC
Organism: Dehalococcoidia bacterium UBA6495; assembly: GCA_002435305.1. Taxonomy (GTDB): domain Bacteria; phylum Chloroflexota; class Dehalococcoidia; order Lucifugimonadales; family UBA826; genus UBA11996. Next base: position 33,151 of record DJMH01000022.1, on the reverse strand, counting down.
AGTTATGCTACCGGGAAGCTCAATGAGGCGGCCTTCCTTGGCTAAAAGCCCCAGACCACCTGGATCCTGTGCGAAATATATATCGGCAGGGCTATTGGGGCCCTCTTCAAGAATCATGGTAGCAACCGGAAATGTTTTGCCGTATTTGACCTTTACGTCTATTCCAGTGGCTTCTTCAAACTGTTCGACTATGTTCCCAACAAGGCTCTCAGACCTTCCGGAATAGAGAACTAATTCTCCGGGGTCAAGATCCTTTACTATAGTTTCCACCGTAGGGACTTCTATAATTTTTGCGATTCCTTTTTCGGCGACTACCTCTACAGGTACTGCTTTCACTGCCTCTGTAGTGCAAGCAGTAAAGAGTGCCGTGAAAGCCGCTATAGACAGCGCCATTGCAACAACAATTCTATTCATGATTGCCATTTACTTTCTATCTATTCTATTGCCCCATGCCATTATTTAGGTGTTTACAGCACTAATTGATACACGATGTCTAATCATTATGTGCATTTCGTATACCTACTTTCATAAAATAAGTATGTAATAAGTACAATAATTAGTATGCACAGTTAAACGATTTAAGCACTGTGGAATAGCGGTGTCAATAACTAGGGTCGAATATCTGGCATTGGTATTTTAAATACTGTCTTTTAGCTAATCGGAGGTACGTATGAAAGAGTTAAATAGGACGTGCATTACTCTGCTAAATATCGCGAAGGGTAGAATCATAGTCTGGAACCTTTCCTGGATGCTCACCTACCTAACTGCAAATAATGGTTCCGTTTTCATTTAAGATGAAAACTACACAGTCTACGCTCTTATAACCGTCCATTCCTAACAGACCTACAAATGACACACCGAAGGCATCAATGCAATCGAGGTTGTAGTCCCTTATTCGGGTAAACTCAACGTTATTTGGTATGCGCGTACTTTCAAAGCAAAGGGGAATCACATGAAATCCCAATTATTTTAACGCTAGTCCTATTGAATTTATCCATAAATCTATCAAGTTGACATAACTATTTTATGCATACATCTGTGAAAGCTCCTGGAAAGGATGCATAAAGTGTTTTAGCTCAAATAAATTCCGTGAACCTCCTCTTTTGGGGTTAGTGTCACGGAAAGAAAGTTCCGGGATTTCTTCTCCAATAGCTAGTGGCACAACCAATCATCTACCTTCTTAATTGGATGGAATTGATCATATTATAAGACGTTGTAGTACCAAAGAATATAAATATTAATCGATGTACATGTAATGCCGATCACGATTACCAAACCCAAAGGAACTATGCTATGAAAATGATTTCGTTTGGTCATTGATAAAGAATGATAAATGAATAAAAAAATAGACATGAAACCACAAACCCATAATAGATTTGCCGTCCAAAGCAATATTTCAGGATTTGAATTGAATAAGGAATGATTAGCAACGATATTGTTTCTATAATAAAACCCTGCATGCAAAAATATCGAGGACGAAATGAATGGCAAGCACCCAAGTAGTCCTTTGGTTATTGATTTATCTTTTACAACTTCAGGCGGAATATTTATCTTATTCTCCTCATCCCTCGATCTTTTGGTTTTTTGTTGTTTCGTAATATTTTGATTATCGGGTACATCTATTGTTCTCGTAAACGTGTGATAACGTTTAACAAGAATCATCAGCATAGGTGGTAAGAGCATCGAAAATTTGAACTACATCATCCTATCAGCCATATGGGCATTTGCATCTTACTTCATAGGAACCATTTCCGTGGGAGAGCTGATATCAAAATTAAAAAATGTCGATATTCGTTCTGTAGGAACAGGTAACCCTGGGGCCTCAAATATTTATGCAGAGATCGGACCAATATATGGAATCTCGGTTTTTTTTATTGATATAGCTAAAGGTTTATTAATCACTCTCCCTGTGATCCTTTTAAGGTACCCAACGTGGATTGCAACCATCGGAATCATCTTTTTCCTTATAGGCCATATGATTATAAAACCATGGGGAAGACCAGGTGGGGTCGGGATGGCCACCACTATGGGAGCCGGAATTGTCCTCCTTCCAGTCGGTGCTTTGATAGCAGTTTTACCTTCTTTCTTGATATTAATAATTACAAGAAGGCCAGCCTACGCCGGTGTTTTCGCCTTTGTATCCACAATAATTGCAGGATGGCTAATACATTTCGATTTGATCGCCACAACTAGTGTAATTATCTTGGCTGGCGCTGTGTTAGTTAAATTTCAATTCCAATACAGATGGTTAGACCAAAGTTAAAAGGAGAGGAAAAAAATTCAAAAGCCTCTTCGAGGCCTACCTCCAATTTTACCGAGGTCTCAATTTTGTATTGATTCCGAGACAGTTGAGGCAAATTTTTGGCTAAATCATCCGAGTATATTTCCTGAATATCTATTCTGGCGATTTGACCCATTTAGGAGAACATTCCTCATTCAAAGCATGTACTAAATCTTCATGAACAAACTGAAATTCTTTTTCCTGCAAGAGACTTGGATAAGCTTTTTGGCTACTCGTTAATACTTTTTCTCCCTCTCCAAAAACAAGCCTAAGACATAATATGGGTAATCCAATGAGTATCTTGGCACCCAAAATAGGAGCCAAGGATTTTGCAAAACTTTTACCAGTCACCGGCTTGGGTGAAGTGCAATTTATCGGACCAGATATGCTTTCATCATTTATACCAAGATTTATAATCCTTAAAAGATCTAAATAATGAATCCATGGAACCCATTGATTACCATCACCAAAGTAAATCCCTATACCCATTTTGAAAGGTAATGCCAACTGCTTCAAAAACCCGCCTTCCCTTCCCAAAACCACCCCGATCCGCAAGGTGCACACCCTGGTCCCGAAATCTTCGGCCTCGAAAGCTGTTTTTTCCCATGAATCGCAAAGATCAGCAAGAAATCCATCACCTTTTCTAGAGGTCTCCGTAATTTCTTCGTCAAATCGGTCTCCGTAATAACCAACAGCGCTGGCCGACACCAAAATAGATGGAGGATTTTTGCACTCCCTCATGATTGATACCATTCTTTTTGTAACACCAACTCGACTGTCAAAAAATTCCTCTTTTTTGGCTTTCGACCACCTAGAAGGAGCCAGTGGGCGCCCAACCAGATTAACTACTACCTCAGAGTTTTCAAATTCAGTAATTAATTTTTTGTCAGTGCTTCCAAAACTAATCAATTTAACGTCGGTTCCCAGTTGTGCTGATGCTCTATTTACATCTCGAACTAGGGCAGTAAGAACATGCCCTCTCCCTTTCAAAAAAGAAACCAATGCACTCCCAATAAACCCTGTGGCACCACCGATAAGTATATTCATCAAAAAAGTTCCTCTGAATTTGCTGAGTGCCCAAAATAGGTAATTCAACGCACTTATTTTTTTATATTTATATTAACCATAATTTACGCATTGTGAGTTATAGGCCGAATGAGCATGATCAGGAGATAATTAGAATGACAAATACTTCAATATTTTTTCCAGTAACCCTAGTTGGGGGAATAGAGGTTTTAGGTTCTCATTCTGCCGGCCTATATCTCTATCCTGACCAGCGAACAGCTCTTTGGGGAGGCATCGCGGAAAATTGGAGAACCCTGTTTATTTCATCTAAGTTTTCTATTGCTGCCGGCTATCTCATTTTTTGCTACACCATGAGGCAGGCTTTGGTCCGATGGCTTTAACCACATATGGGAGGATACAAGAGTGCATTACAGTTTATTGGTACGGATTTTTCCCTATGCATGCTCTCATTTTCAAAGGAATGTCGGATGCGATTCGCAAAAAAGCTTCACGACCCCGAGGTTCAACTCAGAGCCTCTTCTAAATCTTTCAATCTCAAACCTGTAGCTCTATAAAACCCTTTTTTTAAGTTTTGCCTGGAATGAGCGGCAGTCAAGGTTCGAGTAGGTCCTGAAATATTCACACAAGAAGCATATGGTTGGATTGTGCCGGAGCCCTTTTCAGGCAGTCTTGATAACAAAGCTCGGTTCACGATTCTATACTTAATCTTAAATGATGTCTTATCCAAGGATTTAATTAATTCCTCTCGGTATTCTGGCCTGGGAATTGCCGCCAGCGTTTTGATGGGTAAATAATTGGTCTTGCCACACATCAAACAAATGATTTCTTCAGACCGCAACATCATTTTGCCCCCGCAATGCGGACAGGCAGAGGCGTGCGTAGTGGATTTAATGTTCTCTTCTATCAAGGGAGTTTCTCTAAAGTATTAATGCATACACTCTTAACCAATTTTGCAAATATGTCAAATATGATGTAATAAAATACGCATACTTCTAGTTAGTCAGACATTAACAGTCATAAGTAAAGATTTGTAAATTATTTATTAAGAGCGTTTCTTACAGCGGAAAGAATATGTTCAGGTACCCGCTCAATATATGCTTCATTACCTAAATCTGGTGTCGGAGGGTTAGGTATCGGCTGCAAAACAACATATTCAAATTCAATATCTAGCACTTTACATTCCTCCAATATTTGAATTATCTGATTAGCAATCTGAGGAGCATCACCCCTTAGACAGAAGGCATCAGCATGTCTCTCGCTTAAAAAGTCTACTGACCGTCCACTTTCAATTAAGTCAGGGGAGTGGTGAAAATCAGGCCAAATTTTTCCTTGCTTTTTAAATTCTTCCGGGTGAGGGCCTTCCCAGGTAAGACCAATATTATCCAGCAGCATCGGCGAGTATTCGTAGTATCCTGCGGCCATAGATTTTGCCATCAAAAGAGATTCCTCTTCGTCTTCAAAAAATACCGTATGGAAAACCGCTCCTATTTTCACTGAATTTGGATCGACATTGGATTTTAAGGCACCCAGTCTTATTTCCTTAACTGAGGTTTGAATGTTCCCAATATCAGTTCCAACTCTTATAAAAACCCCATCTGCACAAGAACCTGCCATTTCCAAAGTTTTAGGACCGCCTGCAGCAATCCATATTGGTACCTCTTGGGGAAATGGCAATCTAGCAGGTTGCACTGCTCCTACATCTACAGGTTCACCATTTAACAATGACTTCATCATGTGAACGCTGGATTCAAGCTCCTTAATTCGAGCAGGGCGTAATCCAGCAAGCCTCACTGCTGTATCTCCTATACCCATGGCCATAATAGTCCTATTGGGAGCCAATTCGGCCACCGTGGCTATACTGGAAGCCGTTACCGAGGGATGTCGAGTCACTGGATTTGCTACCAATGTCCCAATCGTTATTTCCGACGTAGATTGAGCTGCAGCTGAAAGCAAAACATACGTATCCCGTCGGCGTAACTGAGAATCAGGAAGAAATGCGCAGTCCCATCCCACTTCTTCTGCTCTCGCCACATCAGTGGCAAAAGCCGATATTGAGCTTGTGTCGTTTCTGTTCAAGCCAAATTTTGGAATCTGAATACCCATCAATAAGCCTCCTCGGATTCAAACCTTTACTCGGATTATAATGTCAGATGAATTTATTTATCCTTTATTATTGGTGATAAGAATTACTACATTAAGTATCCCTATGGAAGGTTAATCAATAACGTGGGAAAATCTGAACTTGCTTTAAGCGGAATAAAAGTATTGGACATTAGCAGTGGCTACGCCGGAGGCTATTGCACCAAAGTATTAAGAGACCTAGGAGCCGATGTTATTAAAGTCGAAATACCACAGATTGGTGATATATGCAGATCTTTCGGTCCATTCTTTAAAAACGAGCCGAGCGTGGAAACGAGTGCGCCACATCTATACCTTAATGCCGGTAAAAAAAGCATCACCCTAGATGTCACGAATCCAGAAGCCAAAGATATTTTCCTGAAACTATGTACTGAGTCGGACATACTTGTTGAAAATTTCAAACCAGGATTAATGAGTCAGATGGGATTCCAATACGAAGAATTATCTACACCAAACCCTGGGTTGATAATGTGTTCTCTAACCTATTTCGGACAGTTTGGTCCATACAGCCACTTTGAAGGTTCAGACATTGTGTCTTACGCTATGAGCGGCTACATGCACCTGACCGGAGACGAGGATAAAGAGCCAATGAAAGCTGGCGGTAGGCAAGCAGAGTACCAATGTGGATTAGCAGGTTCCATGTCCATAATAGCCGCTCTTCTCGCTAGATCAGTATCAGGCCATGGAGACCACATAGATGTGTCAGCAACCGAGGCTCTAACCAGCACCTTTGACGGAGTCGCTTATTTCCAAACATATCATAAAACCGGATCCGACCCGACTAGAGCTGGCACCAGACTCATAACTCGAGAACCAACAGGGGCCTATCCATCTACTCTATTACCTTGTAAGGATGGGTGGGTACATGTTCATTATTCTCCCAGTAATCCAGAAGGAATAGGCTTCCTGACGGGAAACGAGCGATTAGCAGATGATGAGGTTATGAGCAGAATGAGAGAACACGCCGATGAGATCGATGGCCTTATAACCGAATGGTTGCGAGATCACACTCGCGAGGAGGTCCAAACTCTCGCGCAAGAAGTGAGGGTACCTTTCACTATGGTTCAGTCAATTGAGGAAATCCTGTCGGACCCTCAAAACCAGCATAGAAATTTTTTCGCCCCAATAGAACATCAAGTAGTCGGTAAAATGTCCTACCCAACTTCACCATTTCGGCTAAAAACAGCTGAATGGGAGGCATTACCTGCCCCAATACTTGGACAAAATAATCACGAGATATATGAAAAAGATCTAAAGATCCGTGCCTCAAAAATAACTGATTTGAAAACCAAAGGAGTTGTGTAAATGCCAAAATCAACTCCGTTGGCCAACATCAGGATTGCTGACTTGACTAATGTCATTGCTGGCCCCGTAGCAACCCGGATACTGGGTCACATGGGCGCTGAAATACTCAAAGTGGAACTTCCTTGGGGCAGGGCTATAGGAAACATTGCAATGCACGGTGAAGATGAAGAAGGCAGGGCATATAACAAAGTGGGTACATTCAATGAAGTAAATCGAGCCAAGAAAAGTATAGCTATAGATTTGACACACGCTACAGGTAAAGAAGTGTTCAAAGAGATAGTAAGTGTCAGTGACATAGTGATCCAAAACTACAGTCCAAGAGTCATGGGGAATTTAGGTCTCACCTATGAAGATCTTAGAGCAGTGAAGCCTGACTTAATAATGGTATCTATGCCGGCCTTAGGGCTGGAAGGGCCATGGAGCAATTACATTTCCTTCGGACCAGGTACAGATGCGTTGGGAGGCCTATCGTCGATAACGGGATACAAAAATGGCCGGCCTCACAAACCAGGTAATTTCTATGCCGATCATAATTCTGGATTTCATGTCGCCACTGGAATAATGGCGGCCCTTTTCCGGAGATACAAAACAGGAGAGGGACAGCATCTAGAGATTGTCCTGAGAGAAGCAACAATGTCAGTAATTGGTGAGTATTTCATAGAGTACCAATTCACTGGAAAAGAACCAAAAAGAATCGGTAACGATCATCCAGTCTTCTATCCACATGGAATATTCCAATGTAAAGGTGATGATTCCTGGATTGCGATCTCAGTTGAGTCAAATCAGGAATGGCAGACATTGTGCGAAGTAATAGAATCCACTGAATTGAAAAATGACAATGACTTAACTGAAGTGAGTTCGCGGAGATTAAACAGAGAAAAAATAGAATTAGAAATAACTGATTGGACTAAAAGCAAAAGTAACAAAGAAGTTATGGATTTAATGCAAACCAGAGGTATACGAGCCGGAATCGTGGCAAAAGCCTCTGACATACTCTCGGATCCTCATGTCTCTGAAAGAAACTACCTGGACACTGTTGAACATCCCGACGCAGGCGAGTATACCAGCCCCGGTCTGCCTTTTAAATTCACAAGATCCTCGACGAATTTGGGTATGAGGGCTCCGATGTTTTCAGAGCACAGTCTGCCTATACTCTCGGGTCTACTGGCAAAAGATATGTCGACTATCGCTTCGCTTATTGAAAAAGGCACCACCCCACTTGAACCGATCGACAGGGTCTACTCATAGATAAAAAAAATGACGTATATGGCATTAAATTGGATACAATCACTCATATCATTTAAATCTCACCCAAATAAAGGGAAGAAACAGTGGCTCTAATATTTGAAAAACGAAATAAAACTGCCTATTTAACCATTAACAGGCCAGAAGCTATGAATGCTATGGACCCTGAGACATACAGTGAATTATCTCAAGCCTGGATAGAAATTAGAGACGATCCGAATATTTGGTGCGCGATAATCACAGGTGCAGGAGATAAAGCATTCTCAGCAGGGGCAGATTTAAAAAAAACTATCCCAAGAAATCCGGAAAAATGGGAATTATGGCAAACTCAGGACGAGCAGATACTTAACAGGGGGTTGGAAGTATGGAAGCCTGTAATAGCTGCCGTCAACGGGTACTGCCTTGCAGGCGGAATGACACTTTTAATGGCCACAGACATAAGGTTAGCAACAGAAAATGCCTCATTCGGCTTATCTGAGGTAAAAAGGGGTATTTTGCCTGGAAATGGGGGTACCCAAAGGACATTAAGACAACTCCCCTACCCTGTAGCCATGTGGTTATTGTTAAGTGGGGAGCGTTTATCAGCAGAAGAAGCCCTCAAATACGGCCTGATAAACGAAATAGTCTCCACTTCAGAACTAATGAGTGAAGCTGAAAAACGAGCATCAATAATCTGTGAGAACGGACCCTTAGCAGTCAGAGCTATCAAAGAATTAGCAGTCAAAAGCCAGTACATGCAGCTAGAACAAGGGCTTAGAATGGAAGTAATGATGCAATCTCTTTTAAAAACCACAGAAGATGCCGTAGAAGGCCCGAAAGCTTTCGCAGAGAAAAGAAAACCAATATTCAAAGGGAAATAACTTTAACTAAGGTACCAAGCCAATATGACAGAAAGATATGAACTACCAGAGGAATTACGACTGACAAGAAATTTGGTCAGCGATTTCAACAAAAATGAAATAATACCCTTGGAACAAGAAATACCTCACGACTCTATAACCATCCCTGAAAACGATTTTTCAAGGCTTTCTCAGAAAACTAAGGAAATGGGTCTATGGTGTTTAGCCGTTCCTGAAAAGCATGGTGGGGCAGGCCTTTCACTATTTGCAAATGCCGTCATTGCCGAGGAAATGGTTCAGCACGCTGCCGGACTCTATTGCCCTGCCTACGGAACAATGGGTGATGCCCCTCCAGAAATAATATGGGCTGGAGACGAATATCAGATAAAAAAATATGGCCTCCCCACTGTAGAACACAAACTAAAAGGATGGTTTGCGATTACAGAACCCAGTGGTGGCTCGGACCCAGCCAGAGCTATACAAACCCATGCCAAAAGAGATGGCGACGACTGGATTATAAATGGAAGCAAGTTATTCATAAGTGGGTCTCCATGGGGGAACTGGGGAATCGTGTTTGCACGGACGGACCCAGAAAGCAGGAGAGGGATAACAGCTTTCATAGTGGAGAATGATTGGCCGGGCCTTACGGTGGAACCAGTGCCTGTAATGAGAGCGTATTATCCAGGCCAATTGTTTTTTGATGATTTACGGGTCCCAAGCGAAAACGTATTAGGTGAAGTAGACGGAGGGTGGGATCTGCTTGCAAACAAATTATTGGCCAGAGCGCGAATACCTTATTCAGCATCTAACTTAGGTGTAGCCGTTGCGGCCCATAAAATGGCAGTGGAATATTCCAAGACAAGGGAAACTTTCGGAGCCCCATTGGCATCCCGTCAAGCAATTCAATGGATGTTAGTTGATAGTGAAATAGAAATAAGAGCTTGTAGATGGCTTGTTTGGGAAGCTGCTTGGCAATTCGATAACGGAGAAGACTTCAGGCAAGCAGCTTCTGTAGCTAAAGTACATTCTGCCGAAACTTTGGGTAATGTGGTTGACAGAGCGATACAAGTTCACGGAGGAATGGGTGTAACGGAATGGCTACCCTTAGAACGGTGGTATAGAGAGGCGCGAATCCGTAGAATCGGGGAAGGTCCAACTGAGGTTCAAAAAATGGTCATCGCCAGGGAAATTTTGAACCCTGGTGGAGTCCACGCATAGAACTACCCGTTGAACATATTTTTTGACACCGATTACACAATATTGGGGGTCGATGGATCCCTCAGACCCCACGTAAGGGAGTTATTTCAATATCTAACCCTTAGAGGTCATAAAATTTATATTTGGTCCGGCAACGGTATACGAACAAAGGATATAGAAAAACATAGGTTATCTAATTTCGTAACAGAGTATTTTGAAAAACCAGTTCACGATTATTGGGCAAATACCTCCAGGTTGCCCACAGAGGATCACCCCGATGTGGTCATTGACGACAACCTAGAAATTGTTGCTATTTTGGGCGGAATCTGGGTAAACCAATACTACTTCCCTAACAAAGCTGATATCGAGATGAAAGCAGTGAAAGAAATAATCAGGGACATCGAACTATCAGGCACTTCCGAGAATCCTCGGTTCCGCCAGCTCAAGTTCTAATAGAACCATCTTACTGACGCGTAGAAAAATATCAATATCACGAAACGATATCAATTAATTTCATCATAATCCATCCCACCGCCAACATTAGAGCAACGAGAAAAATGGATAACCCGAACATATAAATATATTTCATATTTTTATGAATCCCTTTTGTTTTCCAAATTGGCCGAGGCCTGAATCAAACTTCAACAATGAAGGAAAACTATCTATCTGAAAGAGGACATTACCTCTTCAGATAACCAGTCCATTTTCTCGAGTGACTTATTCAAGTCAGCGGATCGGGTGTCCAAAACGATATGACTCACACCTAGATTCTCATATTCTTTTATATCTGCCACTATTTGTTCTGGGTTTCCAGAAAATCGCCGTCTGTTGCCACCGAAAGAATTTTCTTTGTCATATACTGGTGCCTTTAAAACTATGGATATCTCCGATCTATTCCTCCCAATTTTTTCGCAATATGAATCCATATAATCTATTTCAACGCTCATTTCTGAAGGCTCAAGCGGAGAAGCTGGATTAGCACCTACAGGATGCCATGCATCCGCCATTTTAACCACTCTACGAATAGCTGCTCTACTTTGGCCCCCGACCCAAATCGGGGGACCTGGTCTTTGTATTGGCTTGGGAGAGAATTGAAGTGGTTTGAAAGAATAGAACTCTCCGTCATGGGAAGGCTCCTCTTCACTCCATAATTCCTTGAAAATACTTATATACTCATCAGTCACCTTACCGCGCCGTTTAAATGGAGGTGTATCCAAAGATTCAAATTCCTCTTCAAGCCAGCCGACACCCACTCCTACTACTAATCTCCCCCCGGAAAGCACATCTATGGTAGATAACATTTTAGCTGTAAGGACGGGATTCCTATGGGGGACAATCAGCACGCTCGTCACAAGTTTAGCGTTGCTTGTAACCCCAGCTAGAAATGCCAACTCCGTGATCATTTCTAAATGCTCTCCAGAACTATCCCACGGCACCTCTGACCCGACAGAGTACGGGTACTGGGATTCCGGGTTTATTGGAGCTATCACGTGATCGCCCGCGACCATTGAGTCGAATCCTATATTTTCAGCATGAGAGGCAATTTTCAATATTGGATCTCTCTTAGCAAGTGGCCCATGAGTCGGTAAATAAAATCCAAATTCCATTTTCATTCCCTCTTAAATTTGTTTATGAAGTTAAATTGATTTTCAAGAATTTATGAACTAAATCATTAAAGAACTCCGGTCGCTCATAATAAACAGAATGCCCAGCTCGATTTACCATGATGAATTCCGAATGGGGAATTAACGAGGAAGCTATTTCTATAGTTTTAGGATGGACCAATTTGTCTTCTTTGCCCACCATAAAAAGCATTGGTATTCCTAAGTCCCTGAACCTACCGTCAGTGGAACCATTATGATTAGGTCTGGGAGCAAGAAAATCGGGACTATGTCGTGGATTCATCCTCATGATCTGTCGGTACAATAAAGATTTCTCTGGAAATCTTTCCGAAAATTCAGAGGATAGAGCCTTGATTGCCCCTTCCGGCAAAAAAGGGGGCGATGCTTTATGTTTTTTCCGCACTTCTCTGGACTCTTCATTATCCGATCCCCCATTAGTTCCAGAGAGAACTAATGCTGATACACGTTCCGGGTTTCTAATTGAGAATACTGAGGCGGTTCGACCTCCCATGGAATGGGCCACGATAGCCGTTTTGTCTATACCAAGATGATTGAGCAAGCCTTCTAAATCATCGGCAAAAGCGGTCCTCCCTTTGGGTTCAAGCTCATCCGACGTTCTACCAAAGGTCCTATGATCAAAAATGACACACTTGTAGTATTTAGAAAAATAGGGGATTTGCTGCCACCAAGATATGTGATTTCCCCCAGAACCATGAGCAAAGACAACGGAAGGCCCCTCCCCATGTACCTCATAGTACATTGAGACTCCATTTACATCCGCAAAGGCCATGATTCTCCTTTTGGAAAGTTTTTAAATATCTCTTATTCCCTTATACCTGTTACTCCGCCGTCTATGATCAACTCTATGCCAGTGACAAATGAAGATTCATCAGAAGCAAGGTATAAAACTCCATAAGCAACATCAATTGATTGTCCGATACGACCAAGTGGTATAGAGCCAACTCTTGATTCTGGGTCGGAAGAGTGCGTGACAGATCTAATCATGTCAGTATTGATCGGCCCTGGATGGACAGAATTACATCTTATGTTTTCAGATGCGAATCGCCCGGCTGTAGATTTAGTAAGAACTCTTACAGCTCCCTTAGATGCTGCATATGCCGGTGAAGATAGTGGCCGACCTACAATTCCTGCTATTGAGGAGATATTCACGATAGACCCACCTCCGGCTCTTTGCATTGCTGGTATAGCATATCTGATCCCTAAAAACACACCTTTGGAGTTAATTTCCATTGTTCGATCCCAATCCTCGGAAGAAACGTCGAGGTAATCTTGCGGCAGTGCTATGCCTGCGTTATTAACTAGGATATCTAATTTACCGTACTCAGATTCCGCCAATCTTATAGCTTTTTTCCAATCCTGAGCATTAGTTACATCCAAATGCATATACTTGGCATTTTGACCAGCAGCCGCAATATTTTTCTCAACTTCTAACCCCAGGTCATCCAATATATCTCCAAATATAACTTGAGCGCCCTCAGCGGCAAAAAGGGCAACTTCTTCGGCACCTTGACCTTTCGCTGCTCCTGAAATAAGGGCCACCTTACCTTCAAGCCTATTCATCCCACACCTCCAGATTTATTTTTATACAGGTTCCCAAGTCATAGCCTCATCGTGTCGATGTACTCTTCCGAAATGCTCATCGGGATTGAAATGCCCCGCCGCTATGATCATGCCTTGTGAAACTGACCGCTCTATAAGATCACGTCTGCTTCTTTCACTGGCTCTCTTATCAACATCCACTCCCGCACACCACGATGGCTCGCTTATTTGGACTTTGCTGTGAATCGCATCCCCAACAATAGCTGCTTTCTCTCCGCCAGAATTCAATAAAAATGACATATGTCCAGGGGTATGCCCGGGGGTTAGGAGCGCAGTTATCTCATCGGTGACATTAAATCCATCGCCGAAAAGATCCATCAAAGATAAGGTCTCCAAGGGAATAACATTTTCACTTACCCATGGAGCATTAATTAGATTCTCAGGCCTGGTAAAATAATCCCAGTCTGTAGAAGGAACCAAATACCTAGCATTCGGAAAATACGGGCTGGGTGGATCTGAAGAAAGATCCAAATTCCAACCGACATGATCAATATGTAGATGACTATGTATCACGATATCTATTTCTTCTGGTTTGATACCCTGCCTTCCGAGATCATTTAGCAGATCACCCTTTTTGTCTCCTCGGGTAGGGTGAGGCCCTGGACCTATCCCTGTATCAACCAGCACTATTTTTCCTTTTGATCTAACAACAAAACATCCATAGTAAAGTTGAACCATGCCCTTATCTAAAACTTCATTCCAATAAGGCTCCCATAGTGTTATGTCCACATCTGGGAAAAAATCCTCTGGAGACCGGGAAGGCGGAACCATATCCATCAATGACAGGATCTCTAAATTGCCTATTTGCAGCTTTTCTTGCATTAAATACCCCCTCTACGCTTTTAAGCAATCCCTGTTTACTGCAAGCCTGATAAACTCGCGCCGACATTGTATTCTTTTTTTTCACAAGGATTTATCGAAAGGTCGACAAAGGGAGAAAACCGGTATGGAAAAAATCAAAGTTGGGTTTATTGGGCTCGGAAACATGGGAGGCGGTATGTCTATGAATATAGCCAAGGCAGGCTATGACATGGTAGTTCACGATTTAAATAGAGCGGCTGCGACAAATCTTCTGGAATTAGGGGCTGAATGGGCCGATACTCCTAAAGAATTGGCAGAATCCGTGGATGTGATTTTCACTTCGCTCCCCGGTCCAGCTGAGGTGGAATCAGTATCGATGGGTAATGACGGGTTAATAGAAGGAGTATCGAGCGGGTCAATATGGATTGATCTCAGTACAAGCTCTCCCACTCTGATTAGAGAATTATCCGAAGAATTCGAAAAGCAAGGCGCTTCTGTTTTGGATGCCCCGGTCAGTGGCGGTGTAAAAGGAGCTCAAACAGGTAAATTGGCAATCATGGTTGGAGGGAGCGAAAGCATTTTCAATCAAATAAACTCGATCCTAGATTCCTTCGGGGATAAAGTAAGTTATACCGGAACTATCGGTTCTGGCAGCATATGCAAGTTGATGCACAACACCATCGGGTATGGAATGCAGATGATCATATCTGAATGTCTGACTCTTGGAGTAAAGGCCGGGGTAGATCCGGAAAACTTATTTGAATGCATAAAGAACGGAAGTGTAGGAAGAGGTAATTTACTCAATGTCACCTTGCCGGACACATATCTGCAAGGTAAATTTGACCCTCCAAATTTTACCCTCAAGCTGGCAAGAAAAGATGTTTCTTTAGCATTGGAGCTCGGCCGAGAATATGACGTTCCAATGGAAGCGGCGAGTCATGCTTACAATGAGCTGACTTCTGCTATAAACAGAGGGTGGGAGAACAAGGACTCCAGGATCAGCCTGCTCCTTCAAGAAGAAAGAGCAGGTAATATAGAGGTCAGGTTAGGTCAGTCAAGTTAGTTCTAAATTTAAAATTACTAGTCCCCGGGAACCAATTCTGGCACTGATCCTTTGAAAGCCGGCATAACTTGCTCTGAGAATCGTTCAAGCTGCTCAATCATCACTGATTTCGGAGTGCCAACCGGATGGCTCACACTGATTCTGTTGAGTCCAGGATATTTCTGTTCCAAGGCTTTTAACTGCTCGATAATTAATTCAGCAGGACCCGCAAGCACTCCACCAGCAGCTACAGCATCTTCAATAGTAGGCAATCCGGCCTTTAGAGCTGTTTCAGGATTACTCATAGCCTCGATTTGTTCATCACTCAGGGCTTTAACCAATCTAAGAGGTCCAAACATTTTTAAATTTTCTTCGTAGAATTGGCCTACTTCTTTCATAGCTTGTTCTTGAGTTTCGGCGATATGGAAATGAAACCCAATTGCCAAGTTCTCACCTGGTTCGGTCTCGATCCCTGTTCTGGAATATGCATCTCTAAGCCCGTGTACAGCCCTATCCATGGCTCCACCTTCAGAGCTACCCCCACCGATGATCCCTTTTATCCCATGTTTGGCCATAAAATCTAATCCACGTGGAGTGGCACTTTGAATCGGTTGCCAGCATTCCACTGGTCGGTTCACCGGTCGGGGAACTAGAGTAATTTCCTTAAGATCGTAGCCTCTATAAGGAACCTCCGGCGGGATAGTGTAGTAGGAACCTTTATGTGAAAAAGACTCCTTATTAAACGCCTCAAATATTATATCCACCTGCTCTTCAAATAATTCTCGATTAGCTGGCTGATCCAGAAGAGGTGACCCGAAGGTTTCCACCTCTCGAGTGTGGTATCCCCTTCCTACGCCAAATACGACCCTCCCTCCAGTTAAAACATCGGCGGTAGCATAATCTTCTGCGAGCCTCAAAGGATGCCACATCGGGGCAATATTGAAACCGCATCCCAATCTCACATTTTTAGTCAGATGCGATAAATGCAGAGCCATCATGAGAACATTGGGCAAACATTCATACCCTTCAGGTTGAAAATGATGCTCGGCCATCCAGAATGTATCGTAGCCACACCGATCCATGGTTTGAGCTATCTCTGTAGCCTTATCAAAAGCTGAGATAAGGTAATCATTGCCGAAAGTACGGTCATTTACAGGTTTACCGGCATATCCAACATCGGACAAATCTACATGACCGGCATAAAGGCTATCGAAATTAGTAATCATATTCCCCCCCCTTACAGATTTCAGTGAATAGATATCGATTTCGGCGAATAATACCAGAGAATCAATTTAGCTATCGGAAGGATGTCAAATCCAAAAATATCTTTTCAGATCCATTCGAAAACAAAAAAAAGAAGGAAACTGCAGTAAAATGGCCTCTACTGCCAAAACATAAGGTATCTCGATGACGTTAAAAAAAATACTTATAGCTAATCGAGGAGAAATTGCAATCCGAATTGCAAGAGCTGCCTCAGACCTGAACATTGGCACCGTTTCAATATATTCAAATGACGATTTTTCGTCGCTTCATATTCAGGCAACAGATGAAACTTTCCCGCTATCAGGAAACGGAGTATCAGCATATCTAGATATCGACAAGGTGATGCGAATTGCCAAGGAATCTGGTGCTGACTCAATTCATCCCGGTTACGGATTTCTTGCAGAGAACCCAGAATTTGCAAAAAGATGCCAAGAAGAAGGAATTATATTCATCGGACCTAATGTTGAAATGCTGGAGTTATTTGGAGATAAAGGAAGGGCTCGGCTAGCTGCAAAAAATTCAAAAATACCAACGCCATCGGGACTGGAAGGACCTATCACAATTGAATCAGCCACAGAGTTTTTCAGCACCCTCCCTGAAGGCAGTCGAATGATGCTCAAGGCAATAGGAGGTGCTGGAGGTAGGGGCACAAGAGCGATAAACAATTTATCGGAAATAGAAAGGCTATTTAAGCGATGCCAATCTGAAGCCAGAAGAAGTTTTGGAAACGGTGATTTATATGCCGAACAGCTTATAGAAAACGCTAGACATATTGAAGTGCAGATTATTGGAGATCATTTTGGTAATGTGACGCATCTCTGGGAAAGAGAATGCAGTATACAACGAAGATACCAAAAGCTGGTGGAAATTGCTCCGGCTCCTTTTATTGCTGAAAGTCTGCGTGACGAAATTATCGAGTCAGCTGTGAAACTTGCCAATAGTGTTGGTTATTCCAATATAGGTACCTTTGAATTCTTAACTTACCAAAGTAATCAGGCTGAATACGACTCGTTTGTCTTCATTGAAGGGAATCCCAGATTGCAGGTTGAACATACAGTTACCGAAGAAGTAACAGGCGTAGATATTGTTCAATCTCAAATACGCTTGGCAGAGGGAGCTACATTGAGTGAAATAGGACTTGATGTGAACAATCCACCTATGGTCCGAGGGTATGCAATACAAAATAGGATCAACTGTGAAACTATATCTAATTCAGGACAGATAAAACCTTCGACAGGAAAAATAACCAGGTATAGTGCCCCTAGGGGACCAGGGATCAGAACTGACAGCTTTGTTTATTCGGGATACGAAACCACCATGGCATTTGACTCTCTGATTGCAAAACTTATATGCCATTCCAATTCCAGCAACTTCCTCGATGCTGTAAATCGATCAAAACAGGCACTAGGAGAGTTTGATATAGATGGAGTTGAAACCAATCTTGAGTTCCATTTAAAAATTATGTCTCACCCTGAGTTTATATGTGGAAAAATAAATACCCATTTCCTTGACCGTAACTTATCAGAATTGATCCCTAACGAGCCTCCATCTAGGCGTGATATTGGGATCAGCCAACCAACTGCGGTAGAGAAATGAATTACCCACAAGAGATTTAAGTTTCAATAAGACACATGTTGTCGATATGCCCCACCCAGAAATCGACTTGAGGCAGGCTCATGGTGAAACAATTTCAATATCCGGTATCGAACCTAGATTCAATAGGGCCCCGTTGTTGGGAGAGCACGATGGCTATGTTTTAGGAGTTTTTAAAAAAATATATAAAAGGAGCTATTAATGGACAACAACAAATTGAACGGCGACGTAGCTATCGTGACAGGTGGAAACAGCGGTATAGGGGAAGCGACTGCACATCTCTTAGCTAAAGAAGGGGCTAAGGTTGCTCTTTTAGCTAGGAGGGAAAAAGAAGGAAAGAAAGTAGAGTCCGCTATAAAAGCATCCGGCGGAGAAGCCACTTTTTTTCAGTGTGACGTAGCTGAGCCCAGACAAGTTGATGAAGTAGTTAACAATGTCGCCTCAACATACGGAAAAATAAGTGTTCTATTTAACAATGCAGGAGGAGGTGACAAAGGTAACTTCCCCAATGAAACAGATGAAGGATGGGAGAGGGTTATTGCGGTTAATTTGAATGGAACATTCTATGTAAGCCGTGCTGCCTGGCCACATTTGATCGAATCTCGTAACGGACGGATCGTAAACATGTCCTCGCTAGCCGCTCAGCGAGGGTTTAGCAAAAACATGTATGACCTAGTGGGTCGTGGACCTTCCTCATCTTACTATGCAGCAAAAGCAGGAGTTGACGCTTTCACCAGATATGCTGCTGGTATGGGAGGCCAACACAATATTAGGGTAAACGGAGTGAGGCCCGGGCAAATTATCACTCCCTTAACTGATGTTGGAGGGGGAAACCATTCTCTCAAAAGAGCTTTCGATTTCATCCAAATATTAGACGGGCCAGGTTATCCAGATGACGTAGCCAATACAGTCTTATTCCTCGTATCAAACGATTCTAGATTTATCACAGGGGAAATAATAAATGTAGACGGTGGTATGCCCGGAAAACTCTAGGCTAGCTCGGCAGGGAATATTCCTTTCCAACGCCTTTATATAGTAGGATTCCGGAACAATATCATCCAAGCCTTCTTGAAAATAGTGTTATATGCAGTACACATTTACAGAAAAAGAAGAGTCCTTCAGACGGGAACTCCTAGAATTTCTAAAAAAGGAACTTCCTGAAAATTGGAATTCTCTCTCTCCAGAAGGTCATTTTTCTGAGGGAAATTTACCTTTTACCAAATCCATGGCAAAGAAGCTCGCTGAAAAAGGTTGGTTAACCATGGCCTGGCCGGAAGAATACGGGGGACAGGGTCGCTCAATAATGGAGCAGCTAATATACCGAGAAGAGATGACCTATCAAGATGTGCCGGGCACTGACCTGGGTACAGGTGCAATTAGTTGGGTGGGACCCACCTTGATGATCGCTGGAACTCATGAACAAAGGAAGGAACACTTACCCCCGATTGGAGACGGTGATGCATATTGGTGCACTCTTTACAGTGAATCAGGGTCAGGATCGGACCTAGCATCACTTCAAACTCAGGCAAAGAAAGATGGCGACGACTACGTTATAAACGGGTCAAAAATATGGACCAGCTCTGCTCACATTGCGGACTTTGGCTGGCTTGCAGCCAGAACCGACCCAAAAGCTCCAAAGCACAGGGGAATCAGTTTATTTATGGTGGACATGAAGTCCCCCGGCGTGGCAGTTAGGCCAATATACAACATGGCTGGATCCCATGAGTTCAATGAAGTTTTCTTTGAAGATGTCAGAATTCCCTCAAAAAACCTTGTTGGGGAAGAAAACCGCGGGTGGTACACACTGGCGGTTGCTTTGGACTTTGAAAGGTCAGGAGTTGGTTACTCAGCAAATGCAAGAAGGATACTTGCGTCTCTCACAAACTATGTCAAATCAGCAAAGAAAAATGGGAAGCCCCTCTCTGAAAACCAATTAGTCCGAAACAGGCTGGCAGAACGACATATTGAAACGGAAGTTTCACGATCCATGTCGTATAAAGTAGCTTGGATGCAGAGTAATGGAATGGTTCCGAATGCAGAAGCCTCCATGTCTAAATTATTTGGAACCGAGTTGGTACAAAGAGTCGCAAACACAGCAATGAACATAATAGGTATGAAAGGCTTGCTTTCACATGAGTCAGATCGCTCCCCACTGGAAGGTGCCGTACAAAAAATGTATCTAAGCTCTTTTTCCTCAACCATCGCAGCTGGCACTTCCGAAATCCAAAGAAACATCATTGCAGGTAGAGGATTAGGTTTACCTAGGGCTTAGTTCATTATCTGTAGTCATACCGGGAGGCCTCCAACCGAATGGAATCTTTAAGTCTTCCAAACCAAGGCGCTCTGCTCCCCTATACCATTTTGGATTTATCTGAGGGTGGTCACAATATTTGCGGGCGACTATTGGGAGACATGGGGGCAAGAGTCGTCAGAATAGAACCTCCAGGTGGCAGCCAAACCCGCCTACGAGGGCCTTTTGCCCTCGATTCAAGTGGTAATATCAAAAGTCTATACTGGGCAGCTTATAACTCCAACAAAAAAGGAATCTCGCTTTCTCTTGATACTGAAGCAGGAAGACAAATATTCCTTAGGTTAGTGGATCGGAGTGACGCCATACTCGAGTCGTTTCAACCCGGATACTTGGATTCATTAAATATTGGCTTTGCAACTCTAATTAAACGCAATCCTCAATTAGTACATACCACTATGACTCCTTTTGGATCCACTGGACCATATGCCGGTTTTGTATCCACTGACTTAATCTCCTCTTCCATGGGCGGCATGCCGTTTGTTAGTGGTGATGAAGACCGTCCACCTGTAAGAATCAGCTTCCCACAGGCCGAATTAGTCGCTGGATCCCAAGCTTTTGGGGCAACCGTAGCCGCATTGAGGCATAGTAGGAATAATAAAAGCGGCCAACATGTAGATGTTTCGGAACAAATTTCTGTTATTTGGACTTTAATGAATGCAACTCCATTTCCAAAGCTCCATGGCACAGACGTGACAAGAGCAGGCGCTTTTAGGAAAAGAGGCCCTATCGATGCAAGACACGTATTCAAATGCGCTGATGGCTATGTAAGCATGAATGCACAGGCCAGGACATTAAAGGGATTTATTGAATGGATGTCGGAAGAAACTGAGATTGAAAAGGAAATTCTAAGCTTCAATATCGATAAATGGGATCTCAAACCTGATAGTGACCCAAATGGTAAAGAGGCAATTGAGTTTAAAACAATTGAAAAATCCATAGAAAAATTTCTGCTCAACAAAACGAAAAACGAAATTTTTGAAAGAGCTCTCTCATCACGACTTTTAGTAGCTCCCTGCAATACAGTAGAAGATATTAGAAAAAGCCCTCAATTAGATGCCAGATCATTCTGGATAGATATATATCATCCAGAATTTGGTAAAGATATAACTCATCTAGGTCCGTATATAAAAATGTCGGAAACTCCTCTACGGGTTTATTCTCCCTCGTCATCTGTCGGTTCTGACAATGAAGAGGTATTCATCGATTTCGGTATAAATAGAACTGAAATTGATGAGTTAAAGAGACAGGAGATCATATAGTGTCTGATAACATTCAAAACGCCCTTTTTGACGGTCTAAAAGTTTTAGATTTCACCTGGGTTGGTGTAGGCCCAATCACAACTAAATACCTCGCCGACCATGGAGCTGACGTAATCAAAATAGAGTCTGTTAGTAGACCTGACGTTCTAAGAGGCGCGCAACCATTTAAGGATGGAATACCGGGTATAAATAGAAGTCAGTTCAGCGGCAATTACAACTCAAGTAAAAGAAATCTGGGACTTAATCTATCGCTCCCACAATCTTTAGAACTAGTTAAGAATCTCATAATTGAATGGCAACCCGACGTGATAGCAGAAAGTTTTACACCACGAGTTATGAAATCATGGGGACTCGACTACCCTTCTGTAATAAAAATAAGGCCGAATGTTATATATTTTAGTACCTGCCTAATGGGACAATTTGGACCCCACAACAACTTTGCAGGTTATGGGCAACTTGCTGGAGCGATGGCTGGATTTTATGAAATCACAGGATGGCCTGATAAAAGTCCTGCCGGGCCTTATGGCGCATATTCTGATTTTCTTAACCCTCCAATCGCTTTCGGATCCATAGTTGCTGCGCTCGATTATAGAGATCGCCATGGAAAGGGTCAGCATATTGACCTTTCACAATATGAAGGAGCTATGCATTTTCTAGCGCCACATATCATGAAATACAACGAAGATGGGTCAATTCTAGGCCGAATGGGAAATGAAGATGATGGAATGTACCCACATGGCATCTATCGATGCCTTAACCAAAAAAGATCCCTTACTGACACAGAAGAATCATGGGTGGCAATAGCTATAGAATCTGAACCACAATGGTTAGAATTTTCAAAAATTTTAGGTTTGCAAGAAGCAATATACAAACAGAATTTAACGGAGCGAAAAGCAAATAAAGACCACATTGATCATTTAATCACCGAATGGACTTCCCAGCATGAATCGAGATACGTTATGAAATTACTTCAGAGTCACAAAATCCCGTCTGGTATGGTACAAAGCCAATCCGATATGTGGGAGGACCCTCACCTTGAACATATGGGATATTTTCAATGGCTACAGCACACCGAAATTGGTCCTATGCCATACGATGGGCTGCAGTTCCAACTTTCAAAAACCCCTGGGCATTTAAGCCGCGCACAGGCGATGATTGGCGAACACAATTTGGAGATCCTTGAAGAAATACTTTCTATGAGCCCTTCAGAAGTAGCCGATTTACTACTTGAAGGCGTATTGGAGCAATCTTTTTGATGAAAAAAAGCGCATTGGACGGAATAAAAATAGTTGATTTAAGCAGAATGGCTCCTGGACCATTTTGTTCCATGATGCTTGGTGACATGGGTGCAGATGTAATAAAAGTAGAGGCACCTCCCACGGCCAGAATAATAGCCTCTAGAACCGTAAATGACCCCCAAAACCGAAAAAACGCTGCAACCAACCCCTTAAATCGAAATAAAAGAAGTATCGTACTAGACTTAAAAAAAGAGGAAGGCATTAAGATACTTCACCAACTCTGCCAAGACGCCGATGTTTTCCTAGAAGGATTCAGACCCGAAGTAGTAACTCGACTGGGTTGCGGTTACGAAACAATAAAGGAAATTAATCCGTCAATAATTTATTGTTCTATATCCGGGTACGGACAGACCGGACCGTACAAGGATTTAGTTGGACACGATATCAACTATATCTCAGTTGGGGGGGCCCTGGGGTTAATTGGCAGTGAGAATGGCAAACCTTCAATTCCATACAACCTTATTGCTGATTTTGCAGCAGGAGGTATGAACGCCGCATTTTCAATAGTTTGCGCACTTTTTTCCCGATCAAATACACATGAAGGTCAAAAAATAGATATAGCCATGTCAGATGGTGTCACCTATCTTTTATCGGCAATATCTGGAGAATATTTTAAGTCTGGAGAGGCCCCAAAACCTGGACAGATGACTCTGAATGGAGGTGCACCTTATTACAACGTTTTTGAATGCGAAGACGGTAAATATATAAGTCTTGGTTGCATAGAGCCCAATTTCTGGCGAAATCTCTGCAGAACACTGAAGTTAGATCAATTCTTGGACAGTCAACATAATACTGATCAATACGAAGAAATAATGAGTGAATTGCAAACTTTGTTCAAAACCAAGAAACGGGATGAGTGGTGGGATTTGTTCAGGCAAACTGAAGACGTAGCAGCAGCACCCGTTTATGATTTCAATGAAGTGCTAGAGGACCCACATATCAAAGCTAGAGGCATGTTCATTCAAGCAGGTACAGTAGATGAGACTGTGATAACTCAAGTGGGATTTGGATCAAAGTTGATGAATACTCCTAGTTCAATTAGAAAACTTGGAACGATCCCCGGGGCAGACTCTGAAAATATTCTTAGGGAAATGGGGTACTCTGCCAATGAAATTAAAAGCCTGATAAATTCGGAAATAATATTCAATTAGCCATCACCATATGATTTTCGCACCGCGATTAAACTAGTCTTCCAACTCCTCAATGATTTTGTCAGGGATTAATTGAAATATCACCACACCTTTTTTGTCATCCGGATATGACTTAGCAAATTCACTTCCCTCATTTGGTCCGTAATATCGAATCGCCATTTTCTTAACAAAATCATGAAGAGGTTTCTTTATTTCCTTTACTTTGCCACGCACAACAACCGACCTGTAAGGTGGTTCCCTGAAATCTACACACAAGCTTGCGTATGGGTTATTAGACAAATTTTTCCATTTCAAAGTGTTTGCACCAGTGAACATAAAGGCATGATCACCGTCCCACTCGTACCATATTGGCACAGAATGAGGGCGGTTATCCGTACCTACAGTGCTTAACACTGCTATCTGGGTTTGACTCAAAAATATATCTGCAGTCTTGCTTAAATGAACCACGTTTTCCTACCTACTTGAATTTAAATGTTATCTCTATAAATAGTAATATGGCACAAAGGGCTAAACAATCCAACGAATTGTAAGGGTGAGTGTTATGTCTAAAGTCAGATTAGCAATAGTAGGTTGCGGAACAATATCTCAACTCAACGTGCCAGGTTATTTAGAACACCCAGACTGCGAGATAGTAGCTCTTTGTGACCTTGACGAAACTCGAGCGATTTCGAAAGCAAAAGAATGGCAAATCGACCCACGAATTTATACTAACTACGACAATCTCTTGGCCGATGACTCTGTAGACGCTGTTGAGCTTCTATCCCCTACCCACCTGCATGCCTCACAAATTATTTCAGGGCTCGATTCAGGAAAACATATATCGTGTCAGAAACCGATAGCAACATCCATGGAAGAAGTAAAACAAATTCGAGAAGCTGTACAAAAGAATGACAGGATTTTCAGAGTAACTGAAAACTTTCTCTATTACCCCCCTATTTTAAAAGCTAAGGAACTTATTCAGGATGACGCTATCGGAACACCTTCTCTCGTTAGGATCAGGACTATTAGGGGGTTGGGATCAGAAACAATGATTAGGCCTGAAAAAGACGCTTACGTCTGGCGAAGGGACCCTTCAAAAAATCCCGGAGGCATGCTTTATGACGATGGCTGGCACAAATACGCCACTGCAATATCATGGGTCGGAAATGTAGAGAAAGTGACCAGTATGGTGACAAGGACCGATGATTTTCTTGCGGATACGCCAAGCGCTGCTGTCATGAAAGTAAAAGACAAAGATTGTTTGATAACCATTGATTATTCTTCTGCAAGTCAAATGCCCATTAAAGGAAAATATTACAATGCCGACGAATTTTTTGAGATTATAGGCCCGAAAGGCACAATCTGGGTCACCAGATGTACGGGCGAACTATTAGATATGCCTCCGGTGATACTGATCAAAGGTGACGAAACCATTTCATACAATGTTCCTGCCGATTGGATTGAAGGATTTAAAGGAGCTGCACGAGCATTCGTAGATTCAATCACAAAAAACGAATCCCTAGACATGGATATAAATTTCTCATCTCAAGTGCTGCAGGTAGCTTTGGCAATGTACGAATCATCCGACAATGAAGCCACTGTCTATATAAAAGAGAGGTGGTAAATGGCAAGCCGGAATTCTGATAAACCAAACATACTCTTCACATTGAGCGACGACCAAGGAGCTTGGGCGATGGTATGACAGATATACCGATCCTACTATGGATGGCCGGAAAAACTTGGTCACAGGTAGAGGGCAAATCGGTTTAATTAAAAGCAGTGATAAACCTTTTGCTGACGACGTCGTATATTTCAGTCAAAGTTAGCGTTCCAAAAATTCTATCGATCCTGTACTGACCCATCAAATCCAATTGGAGTATCCAATACTTTAGGGTTTTCAGGCATTAATAAGGCATCTTCATTTATTTCAATACCCAAACCAGGCCCCTCAGGCACTGTTAGATACCCATCTATCATCTCCAGTGATTCCACAAACAGCTGACTCTTGGGCGGTTTGTCTTCGCCTGTATATTCTTGCAAAGCGAAATTTGGAATACAGGCATCCAATTGGACACAGGTAGCAGTACTAACTGGAGATAGGGGATTGTGTGGAATAACTTTTACATGGTTAGCCTCAGCCATTGCAGCTACTTTTTTGGACCCGCTGAGTCCTCCACACAGACAAAGATCAGGACGAACGTAGGAAACTGCGTTAGATTCTAAAAGCTGCTGATACTCAAAAATTGTAGTGAATCTCTCTCCGGTTGCAATGGGTATATTGCATTTAGCAGCTATTTCACCCATGGTTTTTGGGCTATCAGGAAGCATCGGATCTTCATAAAAGAACGGGTTGAATTGTTCCAATCTCCTTCCTAAAGAAATGCTTTCAGCAGGATTCATTTGGCGATGTATTTCAACACACACATCAACATCAGGGCCGACCATCTCCCGTACAGCTCCTACCCTATTAACCGCTTCATCTGCCCATCCACTATATGATTTATGTAAATAATAGTCAGATGGGAAGGGCGAAAATCTTACAGCCGTATATCCTTTTTTGACGGCATCCAAAGCATCATTGGCCAAATCTTCTGCACTACCGCCCTCTCCTGATCCAACGTGCATATAACAGCGAACTCTATCTCTAGTTTTACCTCCCATTAGGTCATAAATTGGCACCCCTAATCTCTTTCCTTTTATGTCCCACAACGCTATGTCAATGGCTGACAAAGCCCCCTGGACAACTGAGCCCATGAAATGAGAGGAACGATACAACCACTGATAATGGTGTTCGATTTTGTGAGGGTCTTGACCTAGTAGATATGCCTCCATCGTTTCTATCATCGTTTTGGTGGGTCGCTGCCAACCATGCACCCCTCCCTCGCCAATACCGACAGTACCATCTTCACAATGTATCTTTAACAGCAACCATCTATCCCATAAGAATGTTTCCAGTTTTTCAATTTTTGTTGGCTTTGGCACACTGTTCTCCTTTTAATATTTATGACGGCTTCTAGCGAGGAGTCGGTGCTGATGGGGGAAAATATTCCTGAACTGGAATTTCAATTACCGCCGGCATATTACTTTTTACCGCTTCAGCAACTGTATCCGCTATTTCTGACGGATGTTCAACATAGTAGCCTTTAGCACCAAACACTTCTGCCAGCTTATCAAATCTCGGATTTTCCAGGTCAACGCCCACATATTTCTCGTTATGTAGAGCTTTTTGTTGAGATTTCTCAGCACCCATACAACTATTATTTAAAACAATGCTGACAGACGGAATATTATGCCTTACAGCTGTGTTTAACTCACCGCACGTATAAAGAAAACCTCCATCGCCATGAAGACTTACTGCCGTCCTATCAGGTCTGCCAAGTTTAGTTCCTAATCCCACGCTAAAACCCATACCAAGGGCACCTTGCCCAGCGTAATTAAACATGGTTCTAGGTTCTTCAAAAAAAAGCCTATCGTACGAGAGTCCAGGTGCAACACCGGCATCAATTGTGACCATGGACCCTTTCGGTAATGCCTTGGTCAACTCTGGATAAACTTGCTGTGGCATCATGGGATTAGCACTTAGAGACTTTTCAGATACCAGACGTTGAATTCTCTTCTTAGCTATTGATTGGAATTCTGACTTCCAGATATTGTTGGTTTTACCTTCCGCAGACATTTTGAGTACTTCCTCAACCAGTTGTTCGGCTACCCTTTGAGCGTCTCCAACAATACCTACTGAAACAGGGTAATTCCTACCTATTTCAGTAGGATCAATATCTATTTGAATAATTTTTGTGTCTTCGTTTATAACACTATAATCCCATGAACTAGAAGCCTGATTTATTTTGGTACCCAATGCCAGTATCACATCAGCCTTATCCATTACTTCATGAGCTTCTCCTGACCCACGACCACCAGGAGGGCCAATGTAATGAGGATGACTGTTAGGAATCGCATCGTGATGACCATACGAAGGCACCATGGCCATATCCAAAATTTCGGCCAACTGCACAGCTTCAGCGGAGGCCTCTGCGTCCAATACACCCCCGCCAGCGAGTAGTAGTGGTCTCTCGGCTGAAAGCAACAGATTTGCGGCTTGACTCACCGCCTGCAAATCACCGGAAGTTCTCGCGTTTACGGTCCTATACTGGTTGGGACTTAACATTTCATCAGACAGAGTTTCCTTGTCCAATAAATCCCTCGGAATGTCAAGAAGTACTGGCCCTTGCTTACCCCACATCGCAATCCTAAAAGCTTCCCGGATAAGATCTGGCACTCTTTCAGTTTTATTTGCTTGGACAGCCATTTTGGTCAACGGTTTAAATACATTTACCAGATCAAAGGCCTGCGACCCATCCCTTCCGATGTATTCCATCGCTGTATCACCAGCAATCGCAATGACAGGAGCTCTTCCCTTCAATGCAAGAGACATGCCGCCAGCGAGATTTATTGTGCCTGGGCCCGAGGTGGTCATACAGACAGAAGGCTTACCCGTTGATTTGGAATATCCGTAGGCCATCAAAATGGCACCTTCTTCATGCCTGGTATCGATAAATTTAATATCTTCACGTCCATACATTTGCGTCACCATACTGTTAGTCGTTAGGCCAGTGACGCCAAAGACATATTCGACACCTTCAGCCCTAAGTAATTCAATTACTGCCTGACCTGCTGCAATTTCTGACATATTAATCATTCCTGTGAAAATACATGACCTAAAGATATAAACAACGGCATATTAGCATGACTTCTGCTGATTGCCGTTATTAATTTCAATCTGTACCATGTTTCCCTCAAGAAGAAGAAATTCTAGGGGGCCAAAATGTCACAAAAGATGTCTGGAAAACAAGCAGTGCTGGAAATGCTAAAGGCAGAAGGCATTGAGTATATCTTCGGTAATCCCGGGACCAGTGAGGGACCCCTGGTAGATATGTTGGGAGAATACCCTGAATTTAGCTACATCATGGCACTACAGGAAAGCGTTGCTATGGGAATGGGTGAATCCTTTGCTCGGTCTACGGAGAAGACGGCCTTTGTTAGCCTGCATGTGGACAGTGGGCTTGCAAACGGCATTGCACTAATGCTCGATGCACTTAACAGCGGTACACCCATGGTAGTGACTTCCGCTAACTATGACTCTAGAAAAATAAATGAAACAAAAACAGATCTGGCAGAACTTGTTCGGCCTGTCACTAAATGGGCTGTTGAACTGGATCTACCGGACCAAATCCCAAGCGTGCTGAGACGGGCTTTTAATGAAGCAAACAGTCATCCTAAAGGTCCGGTGTATGTAGGTTTTACTGCAAATGCACTAGAAGGAATGGCGGATATGAATATCGTTCCTTCCTCTAAGGTGCATGATGATGTTATCCCAAGTCCTGCTGGGATTAGAGAGGCTTCAAAATTACTGACCCAAGCAAAAAATCCGGCACTTATGGTAGGAGATAGGGTTTCTGATGATAAGGCACTAAATGAAGCCGTAGCGATCGCGGACCTATTAGGTATGGCGGTATTTCAGTCGCGTGGCGCAGAGGTGTCTTTCCCCACTAGCCACCCCCAATACCAAGGAATACATTCACTGCGATCACAAGAGTCACGCGAATCGTTAAGAGAATTCGATGTGATACTTGCTGTAGGTATGGACACCTTTGACGAACTTTTCTACTGGGGCGATGTAATTTTAGATGGATCTCAAAAATTAATCCATATAGACCCGATCCCTGGCCGGGTCGGGAGGTCAGAACCAACAGATATTGGGATAATTTCTAACTGTAAAACTGCCCTTGCCGAACTGATATCTCAAGTCTCTGAGACCGTGGACCAAAATCTGGTAGAGACAAGAAAAACTCAGGTCATTTCTGACGCGTCTTCTCAAAGGACTGCTTATGAAGACTCTGTTAGAGAAAAGTGGAACAGTATACCTATATCACCGGCAAGAATGATGTCTGAATTGGCAAAATCGATCCCAAAAAATTCAATCGTAGTCGATGATTCGATAAGTAACAGAGCAGCTATGCGGCACTATTTCCCCGCCAACGAGAGGAATGATATAAGAGGTGTTAGAGGACAGTCTATCGGAGGTGGGATAGGAGCCACTATGGGTACTAAATGCGCTTTCCCTGACAGACCTGTTTTGGGAATTATCGGGGATGGCAGTGCGATGATGACAGTGCAAGGATTGTGGACAGCCGCCAATGACAACATCCCATGCGTGTTTGTTATCTGTAACAACGGAATGTATAGGGTTCTCAAGGTTAACTTCAATGTATATCAAAAAGAAATACTTCACGAACCAGAGCCTGCTGGAGACAATCTTCTCTATTCTGACTTCGTTACCCCTTTCAACCTATGTACGATAGCCGAAGGAATGGGACTGCACAGCGAACGGGTGACAGATCCTAATGAAATCTCTGGGGCAGTGGAGAGGGCTTTGTCATGTGGTAAACCTGCACTCATAGATATAGTTATTGATGGAAAAATATAGAAACCAAATGGCAACTACCTACAAACAAGAGGTTATCGGTTCTAAAGGGGTTGTTGCGTCAAACCATCCCTTGGCATCTCTCGCCGGGATCGAAATGCTCACATCGGGTGGAAATGCAGTGGATGCAGCAATAGCCACCATGTTTGCACTTTCTGTCGTTGAGCCCATGATGGTGGGCATAACTGGAGCAGGATTTATCAATTATTACAACTCGAGGGACAGATCTTCCATTACTATCGACAATTACTGCACTGCTCCTATAAAAGCTACTGAAGATATGTTCCTACCCGTTTCCGATAAATGGCCCGATTATATGGAAACCAAAAACCATCAAAACAGGTATGGATATCTCTCAGTAGGAGTCCCTGCAGCCCTCCAGGCCTGGTCTCATATCGAAGAGAAATACGGACTTCTGGGTATTGAACAAGTTATAAGACCAGCGATTAGATTCTCGAAGGAAGGATTTAGAGTAAGCGATTACCTGTCTGGGATAGTAGAAAACAACAAGGAAATATTATCTTCGTACCCTGGCAGTAAATCCACTTTTTTAGGAAGGGGTGTTGCTCTAAAATCAGGAGATATCCTTGCTAATCCTGACTATGCTAAAACACTGGAAGATATTGCTAAAAATGGTGTTTCTACCCTGACGGAAGGCGAATTAGGTGATTCCATCGACCGAGATATGAAATCCAACAAAGGAATCGTATCCCTTGATGACCTTGATCAATACAAAATCAAATACAGAGAACCTGTTCGCGGCACTTACCGAGGATACGAAATTATCGGGGTAGGCCCGGTAAGTTCTGGAGCCACCCATATAATTCAAGCCCTGAACATAATAGAGGGTTTCAATGTAAGAGAAATGCAATTCGGTAGTGTGGAGTACATACACCTAATAGCAGAAACCCTCAAATTGGTTTTCGCTGACAGGTTCAAGTACATGGGAGATCCTGACTTTGTCAAAGTACCTGTAGAAGGCCTTATATCAAAAGAATATGGGCAGCACTGTAGGCAAAAAATAGATTTGTCTAAATCATCTAAATATGAACATGATGACCCAGCGGCTTTCGCCACAGAATCAAAAAACACTACCCACATTACAGTAGCAGATGAAACTGGCAGTGTGGTATCTATGACCCAAACTCTTAATGACGCCTTTGGGTCACGTGTTACAGTGCCGGGCACAGGGGTTTTGTTAAACAACACTATGTACAACTTCGATCCTCACCCCGGAACAGCTAATTCGATAGCACCTGGGAAAAGGGTCCTGAGCAGCATGGCACCAATCACTGTATTTAAGTCGGGCAAACCTTTCATGTCTCTGGGAACGCCGGGGGCAAGACGCATATTCCCGTCGGTGCTACAGGGGATAATAAACGTTATTGACCATGGTATGTCGCTACAGGAAGCCGTAGAAGCCCCAAGAGTTTGGACACAGGGTCAAAATCTTGAACTGGAGCCAGACATTTCCCCAGATGTTATTGAGCCTTTAACCAAAAAAGGTCATGTTATTGAGGCGGTGGAAAGGGTTGCAGGTGGTATGAATGGAGTTTTGTTCGACGACACCGGATCTATACACGGTGCCGCTTGTTGGAGAGCAGATGGGTCACCGATAGCAGTTGGAGGAGGTCCAGCGACTATAAGGGGAACCAACCCGATGTTTAGAGTCTAATTGCTTCGGAATTTATCTTCATTTGGACTTTAAAAACTTGACCATTAGCACTTATTTGGATATATTTGACACTTCTCCGGAAGGATCATCCACAAACCCGGAGCAGGGAGATAACTTCAAACAACCGCATATTTGTGAGGTCTATACCTCGCTACTAAGCTTCAGGGTTAGCCCTTGTATAGCCTAGGTTCCTAACACCGCAATGGTGCAGCACCAAGTTCATAGGTCATGAACTAAACAATCAACAATCCGGTGCCTTAACCTTCTCATTCGTGGTCCACGACTTTACCTATTGGGTCTCGATATACGGTGTGAACATTTTTAAAGAACGAATAAATTCGAAATTTCCCAACAAACGAAGGAGAAATATATGTTGAAAGGTGTTTCAAACAAGAGATTCATGAGCTCGTTCATGATTATATCAATCGCAGCTTTTTCCATATTTATGACCGCCTGCGAAGCTGAGACTATTGTCAAAGAGGTGCAAGTCATAAAAGAAGTACAAGTAGAAGTACCGGTGGAAGTGATTAAAGAAGTGTACAGGGATAAAGAAGGTGCGGTCCGGACGCGTGAAGTGGAAGTTGTGAAAGAGGTAGCGGGGGAAACAGTTATAAAAGAGATTGTAAAAGAGGTCATCAAAGAAGTTGAAGTTAAGGTTGAAGTTGAGAAAGAAGTAGTAGTGATAGCCACCCCAGTACCAGTTGTAGTAGGTGCAGGTGGGCAGCGATATGGAGGGATCTTAAAGTTCGGAACTGTTGACTTTGGTGCTATGGACCCAGCTATTATGGGTCTGTCAAGCGGTAGTGCCGTTTACAGTAACCACACCTATGACAACCTCACTGAACCTTGGTATGACGGTGCCATAGTAAACAGGATAGCCGAAACATGGTCAGCTAACGACGATCTGTCTGTTTACACTATCAATGTTCGACAAGGAGTCACATTCCATGATGGATCTCCTTTAACATCGGCCGATGTAAAGTGGACCTTTGACCGGATTCAGGATGAAACAACCGCCTCTCCT
>DJMH01000030.1 GCA_002435305.1 Dehalococcoidia bacterium UBA6495 | reverse complement strand
CGAAGAGGAACCAGTGTTCGTACCACCCAGAATATCAGCAGCAATTTCGATATCAGCATTTGCGATGGAGATAAGTGCCTTCGCGATGGATTGCTCAGCACCAGGCGTCAGTGCGGCCTCGTTAACCAATTGTGCTATTGCCAAATCATCATTCATGGCAGCTTCCACAAACATGGCTTGAAGAATTTGCCCGTTGTCTCCCTCAATTACGTCTTCCATGAGACTGGCTACTTCAGTCACGTTTTCATTTATCAGAGAAACTAGAATTTCACCGGCGTGGATGGGATCCGTTTCTGTAAGTCTGGCCAAATGTCCTTCGAGTCGCAATTCATCTGCATCCGCTATTGAGAAAAGAATTTGCGCCGCTTGCGACTGATTTTGCGAGTGAATACCCATTATCACAGAAGCTGCAAACATGGGGTCCAAATCATCCAATCGATTTATTCCTGCAACCGCACTTACCGGGTCTTGACCGTACGCTGCCGACAAATCAGACGCTGCCTGTTGAATACCGTCAGGGTTAGCAATTATGCCTGAGGCCCAATTTTCTCCCGATATATCAGCTGCGATACCTGTCGCCAATCCAACAGCGCCAGAGTCTTGGCCCATAAAGAAGAAAGCTCCGCCTCCAATTATTACCAACAGAGCAACAATGGCTCCCGCAGGCATTAACCATTTAGGCATCCCTCCACCCCCGGTAGTACTACTGCCAGTTGTGTTTGGTTTATCGATCACCTGTGTGGCCAGAACCTTGGGCATAACTCTAGTACGCGCCACGTCTTGAGGTCCTTCAGCTAATATAGTATTGATTTCTTCTAAATCATTGATCATTTCATCAGCTGTCTGGTAGCGCTGATCTCTATCTTTGGTCAACGATTTGGTCAACAAATCTTCCAGCTGTTCTGGAAATTCATCCATATGATTAGCTATAGGAACATGAGCATCATTTATATGCCCATTAAAAATCTCAAAGGTACTTTTACCTGGAAAAGGTGTTGCTCCAGTTAAGACTTCATACAACAGGCATCCTAATGAGTATAAGTCTGACCTACCATCTATAGCGTCGGAGCCTTGTATTTGTTCTGGGGACATATACAAAGGTGTACCAACAGTAGTGTTCTCACTGGTCATTGAATCTAATTGTTCGGCTGAGGCTATACCGAAATCAGTTAGTTTTACGTCCCCTGCGTCATTCAACAGTACATTCGCAGGCTTTATGTCCCGGTGGGTTATCCCTGCGTTGTGGGAAATCTGAAGGGCGGAAGCGATTTGCTGAACAACTGTGATAGCCCTCTGAAGAGGTAAGGTTCCTCCCCTTTCCAGTATCCTTTCAAGGTTTTCTGTCACAAACTCAGTTACGATGTAATGCTGGCCGTCCTCTTCACCATGGTCATAAACTTCAACAACATTAGGGTGTCGAAGTGTCGCCATGATTGAGGCTTCACGTTGAAACCTATCTAGAAATTCCCCGTCCGATGCTGAGCGAGATAGAACTTTGATAGCAACTATTTGTCCAGTTGATGCATCCTGGGCACGATAAACAGAACCCTGGCCACCCTCACCGACCATTTCAATGACTTGATATCCGCCTATTTCTTTTAAATCCATTTTCTTATAGTCAAGCTCTTACATTTATTTTGCTTATTTGTATGCCATATAAGGATATATTGACACTTCCCTCGATATCACTAGTAATTATGATGTAAAGTACACCATATTAATAACTATATTTCACGGGTATGCGCACCTAATATATACAAGTATTTACACCTAATTATCGCTGACATCGGCAACCCAGGCAAATATTTAGGTTAAATTTTATAGAATTAGAAAAAAATGTGAGGATTTTCGAGTAAGTTAAACTGTAAACTCCCTAATAAGGGTAGAACCATGACACAAGACTCAACTATAAAGGTAATCGTGGCTGACGATCATGCAGTAGTTCGTCAGGGAATCACTCGTATTTTGGGAACTTCTGACCGAATCGAAGTAATAGGGGAAGCTGAAAGTGGAGACGAGGCTTGGCTGTTAATCAAAGATATGGTCCCCGACGTCGCTTTACTTGATATACGAATGCCTACTATGACAGGTATAGAAATCATTAAATCAATTAACGCTGCAGGGCTCCAAACCAAATCTCTTATACTTACCAATTACGACAACCCAGATTACATTCTTGAGGCAATCTCAGAAGGCGCCCACGGTTACATACTAAAGGCTATCGACCCGAACTCTCTTATAAAATCAGTAATCGCTGTCTATGAAGGCGAAGTAGTACTCGATCCAGAGGTAGCAAGCTTAGTAGCCAAAACATGGAGAGAACGAAATTCTAGATCTAGTGCCACAATGGGAATTTCCTCCCTCACAATAAGAGAAAAAGAAACCCTTAAATTAGCCTGCGATGGCCTCAGAAACAGGGAAATATCGGATGAGATGGGGATAAGCGTACGAACAGTCGAAGGTCACTTCAACAGAATATTTTCAAAATTAGGTGTCTCTTCCCGGACAGAAGCTGTCCTCCAGGCAGTATCAGAACCAATCTAATAACCTACCAAGCTAATCTGAGAATAAATTCTTGATATTGCCCAGCACTGACCTGATTCCGTCGCCTTGGGTTGAATGGGAACCATAATTACCACCTTGCCCTATCTTAGCGACCACCACCGTAATATTGTCATGTCCTCCTCTGGAGTTAGCCATATCAATGAGTGATTGAAAAGCATCCTCAGGCTCTTCCTCTGCACAAACCCCCATCATTTCCTCGGCCTTCACCAATCCATGAAGACCATCGGAACACAGCAATATCTGATCTGATAATTCAAGCTCTATGAACCCTGAATCAACTTCAACACTGGAATCTAATCCCATAGCCCTTGTGATTATATTTCTTCGAGGGTGATTTTCTGCCTGCTCCTCAGTAAGGATCCCCAAAGCAACTTGTTCAGCTACCCAACTATGATCCGTTGTGAATTGCTCGAAAGAATTTTCTCTCAAGAGATACCCTCTACTATCACCCACATGAGCATAAAAAAACCGATTTTGCACCACTACACCTGCAGTAAGAGTAGTTCCCATACCTCTCGTATCCTCTTCTTTCGATTTTTCAAAGATATCCATATTGGTTTTCACCACACATTCACTCAGGACATTTTCAATATCTTCGTCATTTTGGTCAGAAGACAAAGCCTCCACTAAATGTTTGGGCAAATTAGTCACGGCCATTTCACTGGCTACCTCTCCGGCAGCATGACCTCCCATTCCGTCAGCTACAATCAAAAGAGCATCAAAAAGCTCATCCTGAGACCCGGTACCCAGCAATGTATGATACGCATCCTCATTCTGTTCCCTGACAGACCCCACGTCAGAACCAGCCCCCAATTCTATAGAATAATATCCAACGACTCTTTTCATATTTTTTCTCTACAACATTTACAAGTTTGTAAAAGGAGAACCATGGAGACACATAGATTGTTATAATTCAACCAGTGGAATTTCACTAAGCGGTTATTGATATAGGTCCATTTGGTTAATGTTTTCTAGTATATCGACCATATTAGACGTAATTATATTCGTTTTATCTGGCTTCATAGTATCCAGCACGGTTGCAGCCATTGTATTTGTAGTTTGGACGTTCGGCAAAATAAACGAACGTACATCAACAAAAGAACTTTTAGATAAGATAAACAGTTCTTCAGAAAAAACCAATACCTCTACGGCCCTAAATACAACTGATAACAACAGTGAATTAATAAAAGCTGCAATAGCAATCGTCGAAAGCCATGGGTTATCAGTATCGGGACCTCAAAATTCACGTAATATCAATATCACTTCGTTGGCTGATAATCTAGATCGAACCCGCGAAATCAATAATCCGAAACAGGTTTTGCCCATACCAGAAAACAGCCAAGAAAAAATGTTATTGGAAACGGGTCATGTTCACATGAAGCATGGCGATTTTCAGTCCGCCATAAAAGACTACACCAACGCTATTATCATCAATCCGACCTTTGCCGGTGCATATAATGCAAGAGGCATGGCAAATAGAAAAATGAAAGATTTTCACTCGGCCTTGCAAGATTACAACACTGCCCTGAGTCTTCATAATAACTTTGCGGCCACCTATAACAATCGAGGGGTTATTTATATGGAAATCAGGCAAATAGAGGCGGCCTTAACTGATTTTGACAAAGCCCTGACTATAGAACCTAATTCGTATGGATATTGCAATAGAGCCGTGGCCTATAACTACATGCGCGACTTCAACAAAAGCATAAGCGAGAGTACCGTAGCGGTAGAATTAAATCCTCAACTTCCTGAAGCATATGTCGTTAGAGGAATTGCAAAAGTACAAATGGGAGCCCTTGCAGCTGCAGACTTGGATTTTGAAGTTGCCGAATCCTTAGGATATAAACGGATAGACATCGAAGACCGTCTTATAGCGTTAAGAAAAGGCTGACTTCCCTTATTTTGTCCTCAAAACCTGCCATTTCACTCGCTTCAATATCAATCTTGGTCTTCTGTGCGTGTAGTCTGTGGGCCGGCAAGAACCTAATCCAGTCCGGCATTTTATGTTCATTTTGCGCTCTTCTATCACTGATAGCGATTCTGGACCATACAAATCACAAAGTCCCAAACAAGTTCACTCTTTTCCCTATACCAATCGTATTTATATTGAGTTACCTAGCCCCAGGTATTTTTGAACTTCCGGTTACCGGAACATGGTGGGTGACCCCTCTCGCAGGAAGTTTGGTTACAGGAATAATATTTGCAACTTGCTACTACATACCCAAAACGCAATTAGGTGGTGGGGATGTGAAATTAGCATTGCTGATAGGGTGCATCAGTGGATTTCCCGTATGCTTCGCCAGCTTGTTTTTGGGTTTATTGATTTTTATATTAAGACAGGCTGTGACCCAATACTCTCGAAAAATAGCCTCAATGTCACCATTAGCCCCGTCTCTTTCTGTAGGGACTATGATTTCAATCTTGATTGCACAGCAAATCTAGAAGGCTATGCGCTCAGGCTATATTGAATTGTATGAGGTTCGATATTTTCGGAAATTCTTCTTGTTATTGGTATACTCCCAACCACCCTTGTCCCTTTTCCTTCTACCGAAATAATATCGACATATCCACCCACTCTCTCTGTCCTAAGTTTTAAATTAAGCAACCCAAAATGACCGGTCTCAGGCACATTAGTTATGTTTGATTGGCTAAACCCGACACCATTGTCTTTTACAGAAAACGATATGCCTTCCTGGTTCCACAAAATCTCTACCTGTATTATTTCAGAGTTAGAGTGCTCCACCGAATTTAGAACCGACTGTCTAATAATTTGATAAAGATCCCTAGCTATTGGCCCGGGTAATCCACCTTGATCAATTTGGTTTGAGGTATATGTTATTTCTATTGAAAAGGGCACTTCCTCATTTTCAAGCCCTTCAAAAAAGATTCGAAGTGATTCTTCCAATCCCACTACAGTAAGATCGTCATGGCCTTTCTCTCTCACTAGCTGTCTTAGATTGACGTCAGCACTTTTCACCATGGCTACTAGATCTTCAATATCGGGGGCGCTCTCTTCGTGTCCGTCTAGTGTTAATTTCAATAACCCTAGGTGCATTAAAATAGCACTCAATTCACTCATTGTCTGATCATGCAGATCGGCAGCTAATTCTTTTCGCATATCGTCCCTGCCTTGCTCAACGGCATCGAACTGCTCGATTCTTCTTAATCTGTACGCCATGATTCGAGATATCCTGGAAATGAACTCGAGAGCCTTAT
The DNA here is from genome assembly GCA_002435305.1 of Dehalococcoidia bacterium UBA6495. Lineage (GTDB taxonomy): Bacteria > Chloroflexota > Dehalococcoidia > Lucifugimonadales > UBA826 > UBA11996. The sequence continues at coordinate 14,317 of DJMH01000030.1, read as the reverse complement.
CTGGGTCCCGTTCTGATAACTCTGTGAAAGCCGCTCTATCTACCCGGAATAACCTGCAAGATGTCCGAGCTATCACACGGGCCGTCCTGGGATAGGAATCCAAGAATGCAATCTCTCCAATTACCGACCCGGACTTGATCCATGCTACTGGTATCCATTTGTCATTAACAGGGATTTCTACCATTGCCTCCCCTGAGATAAGCAAATCGATACTGGTGGTGATATCGCCGTAGTCAACAATTATTTCTTCCTCAACAAAGAAAATTTCCTTACCGTAATCCGACAAATATTCCATATATTTGTCGATTTCTTTGGGAGTTAAAATAGGTTCGTCTAAAGAACCCGGATTATCAAAGGAGTCATCAGGCATACAGATATTCTCGACCTTGGCCTATTCTAATGAAAGAGAAACACATAGATTTAAAAAAGCTATTGTAGAATTGGCCTGAGCGGAGAGATAATCATCACCTGAAACATTCAATTTTTCTTCCACCAACCCCTGGATCACTTCCACATCCGATGGCGGAATCTCCAAGTCGCTGGCAATTTCTTGCAGGGTCATACCTTTACATCCTCTCGAGATTATTTCTAATTCTCTACCAGACAAATTTCCTGAATCTGAAGAATGGCGTTCGTAGTAACCAATTAATTTCTCTATTAGGACATTATCAAGAATTAAATGTCCTTGCATAACTTTTCTTACAATTCTGATTAGTTCACCTATGTCGTCCAATGAATTCTTAAGAACATATGCTTTTGATTTTGAATCTGTCTCAATTAAATCCTTTACATAGGACCAATCGTCATAGGCAGATACCACCACAACAGAAATGCTAGGATTATTTTCCCTAATGGTTTTACTCGCTGAAATCCCATCAAGTCGAGGCATCCTTATATCTAATACCGCGACATCAATCTCTAGCTCAGAGCATTTGTTTACAGCCTCCAGTCCGTCTTCACAAACTGATGAAACGACAAAATCTGCCTGTGTTTCAAGTACTCGTTTGTAAGCAGTACGTATGAATGGAGAATCATCTGCGATAAGAATATTTGCCATTTTTTTATTGGTTACTCATTACTTCCTAGATAATAGTTCCGAAACTTCTTTAAGTTCTTTAGTAAGTTGGTCAATGGAAACTGTTCCATATTTATCCAGTAATTGCCTAACCTGAGGACGGACCTCTATCTTCTTAGCAAACAAATCACTCATTTCAGATTCTTCAGCAGAATCGTTCCCGATATTCGACGCTAATACAGTAGGCTGTTCTTCATCTGCTGAACTCTCGTTAGTAGGATCCAATTCCACCTGAGAATTTTGATCCTCACTATCGTCAATATCGTCCAAGGAGACAGTCTGGAAATTCCTCGGTTTTTCAAGAGTGGGTGGATCCATTACAGTTTTATCGGAATCATCAGGTGTATCACTCTGTACATCGGTAGATATCACGGTATTTTGCAACAGCGACGGAGTCCCTGCCAGCAGGGTCGGCTCAAACACATCCTCGTATATCTCTGGGTCCAATTCACTTAGATCCCACAAAGCATCGGAAGCTGGTGCTTCATCAGCACTTGTATCTTCCGTCAAAATTTCCTCTCCCGGAAAGCCGCCTTCGGTGCTTGTTTCTGATTCGGCCTGTACTTCAATGCCAGCCTTAAAGGTTTTCATTACATTTCCGAACTTGTCATAAATTGTCCTACGGATTGAATCCATACCATCCATCATCATATAGCTCCTGTTGATACCACGGAATATATTCCCATCGCCAATCCACCGGAACCAGTTTCTGGCGCAGAAAGCAGTCCGGCCGTCACTTTGGGTACGCCCCACATTATGACTGCCGACGTTAGACATGTTACAGCAAGAAAGGTAATAATTTTAAGATTGTTACCACCTTCGGAAAATTTTGGTGCTAAGGCATTTGCTACGGTAAGTATTGCTACAGCTACTATTATCGTTGTTTGCAATGTTCCTATATTTCCCATTTGAAATACATCAACAGAAGCACACAATTCCTCAGGTCTAGGCAACTTTATACCTGCTGCCTCCACACCTGGCGGCACAACTACTTGATTTAAACAATTCTCCCTATCTGATACTCCGGCTATTGATCCTAACTTACTATTAAAACTTATAATTATTTCCAGCACAAAAACGAGTATAAGGGCCATCACTGAATGCATAGCCATGGTCAGAAAAGAAAAGGTCGAGGAGGTAAGCTTTCGCTTGGCTCTCAATTCAGAGATGTTCTGGGCATAATCTGAACAAATCTCTCCAATCTGACCTGGATTACATCCAACTTCTACTCCATCAACAAACATTCCCGAAGTCCGAGAAACCAATTCACTGCCGGTTTCTCTACTGAACATCTCCCAACAATCACCAGATGGTAAGCCCGACTCCAGTCGGGTTCTGAGGCGTTCCAGCGGATCTTTTAAATATTGGTATGAAGCCGTGTCTATACGCCTAAGAGCTTCAGTCAAAGTTACCCCCCCCGAACCGGCTATACTTCCTATGGCTCTCAAGAAAACGGGAAGCTCCTGATCAATGTTAGACACTCTTGTAGCGTCTCGCATCGCAAGAAAAGCTGACGGTAACAAACTTATTCCTGTCAACCCAAATATGGAACTGGTTGCTGTAACGGGACTAACGCCCATTTCTGACAACATAAAAAACCCCATGACACCCAACCCCAACCCAGTGGGGCCACAGGTTATGAATAAAAACTTAGCCATTTTCCGATCCGGGGTTGTTCCTGGAACGGGATCGTATGTAATAGTTTCAAATGGGGCCACTTTGTAAATCAAATACACCCCGACTGATGTGACACCACCCAATGTAAACAGCATTAGATAAATGAAAGATGCACTAGTAGACCCCAACAAGCTAGAAACTTGAGAAACAACCATAATAAGAGTTACAGCTACCAATATCGCTGCATAGGCGTCCGTCCATTTACGAAGGTTTTCTACGTTTCGCTCATAGTCGTTGCTGTAACGTTGAGCTTCAGCTCTCGCCTCCTGAAGAACAAAATCAGACTCTGAACTACCAGATGATATAGACGCTGAAAACCGTAACAGCAAGCTCTTAACCCTGGGGGCCTTCGCTCTCTGAGCCACCGCCTGGAAGGCCCTTGTGTATTCCACCCCCATTGAGCGAGCCATCAGGTTAATGTACTCGAAAAATACGGAAGTTAAATATCTTTGTCTCCCGCAATATTCAAGCAAACGATCTCTTGTGACACCACCTCTGGATAGTATCGCCATGTAAGTTATTTGAGAGAATAGGTCAAACCCAATTACTTGGTCATCAGAAGAGACCTTCTCTATTTGCTTGCGCGAGGACGTTGTGGAGTTCATAAAAATTTGTCGTGTCCCTCTCTGAAAGACGTTTTAAAACTTCTGCTCTTCTTTCAAGTTCGCCATATATGTTTCGGTATTCGTCTGGAGGTAGTCCCCTGCGAGAAGCAACCACCTGCTCTAAAAGATAAGTGTTCATATAACCAGGAAATTCGAATTCATCAGTAGCAGGATTCCATTTGAAGACTTCGATGAACCCGAAAGAGTTGCTCACAGGATCATATTCGATAATTTCACTTATACTGAGACACCTTCTACCCGGGCTGCCATCAGGAAGCCTGACCGCACTCATAATCACTACCATGTTTAAATTATCAATATAAGTTTTCGGAACGTTGATAGGGTTTCCAGTCAGCCTTTGAATTAACTTTTCTACAGAAGCAGCGTGAAATGTAGCCATGCAGGCATGTCCAGTTTGCATTGCCTGAAAGGCTATGGCGCCTTCAGCACCCCTGATCTCACCGATAACGATCTCTTCAGGCCTCTGCCTCAATGCGGCGACGAGTAAATCAAACATGGTAATCGAGGCACTATTCTCACCACCTCCTCTTACAACTTCTCTTATCCAATTTTGATGTGGAACCTGCAGTTCAGGAGTATCCTCAATGCTCACTATTTTGGCATTTGGCGGTATAAATGTGCTTATAGCGTTTAGGAGTGTCGTTTTCCCTGAAGCGGTCTCACCTGACACGAAGGTGTTCATGCCTTCACTCAGCATCAAGGAGATATAAGCTGCCATTTCAAATGTTAGGGTTCCAAATTTAATAAGATCTAGAATACTAAGCGGGGTTGCACTAAACTTTCTGATAGTAAAATTACTGCCCCGACGAGAAACATCACCTCCGTAGACAATATTTATTCTCGAGCCGTCCGGCAGGGTCGCATCTACGATAGGTTCTCGGATCGTAACGGGCCTTCCAATCTTCTCTGAAAGCTGTATCACATATTGATCCAATTCCTCAGAGTCAGAAAATTCGATGCTGGCCTTCAACCCGCCAAATATTTTGTGCTCTATATACAGGGGCCCTACGCCGCTACAGCTTATGTCCTCAATGTAGGGATCCTCTACTAACGGGTCCATAACTCCCATCCCAGCTTTCTCTCTACGCATTAAATATTTGATCGCCTGAAATTGGTCGTCCGTCAAATCAATTGCTTTTGAAACCTTCTTGGAAGGCGCTTTGGCTCTACCGCAAATTTCATCTACGGCGTTCAAAATAACATCAAGGCGTCCTTCGGCTCCGTCAGCAGAACGTAGCTCATCAATATAGTCCATCAATTGAACGTCTATATCATTGACTATTTCTTCTACTCCCGGGGCAAGAGAGGGCTCAACAGCGAGATAATAATCCCGGGTATCCTCAGGGTCATGGACCACATGGATGAACACTCCTCCTCCAACCGGGTAAAGCAAATTACGTTTCTTTTGAGTATCCGACCCCCTGCTTACAAACCCCATATATTCGGGTATTCCGATATCGTCTATGGGAAGTTTGGAAACGTAGGCTCCAAGATGCCTAAATTGTTCTGCTTGGTCTTTAAAATCAGCCGGTAATCTCGCAAGTAATTTTTCATCTAGAACAAACTTAGAGGAATGACCGACTTCGGTGTTTTGTAGAAATCCCTTAATTCCATCTTGCAGGGAAACACCATTGCCATTCATAGAACCGTTACTAGGCTCCGCACTGCCAGGCTTTCCCATTTTGACGATTACTTTGAGATTTTTGAGGTTGAACGCCATTTGATGCCTTGACCTATGCCTGAGCTCTTGAGATAGGAACTATACGAATGCCCATCCCAGGTTCAACTTCAAAGCCTAAAATATTACCGGTTCGCATATCTGCGCCGCGAATTTTTGCAACTTCCATAGTTTTAACCAAGTTAGTCCCCGATGCTTTGACTTGCAACCTTAAATAAGCATCACAAATTGATCTTACCCTCAAAAGAAAATCTTCATCAAAAGCATTTTCGTGAACTGTACAAGCTATAACTTGGCCTCTCTCACACACGTTTTTCATTTCGTTAAAAAAATCCTGGATCTGCTCTCCTCCGGCCCTAGAAACAAACGTCGTAAGAGAATCAATAACTATCATTCTGGATGAATCTTGTTGCCTAATGTGATCGGAAAGTAATTTGAAAAATAAATCTGGATCTTCGTTTCCAGCTGTTGAAGTTAAGGGGAAAATTTGTAAGTCATTTAGTAAAAAATAATCTGTTGCATCCTGACCTAAGCTTTCCATTTGCCTTAACAAGGCATGCACGTTTTGTTCGGTGGTATATATCGTAGCCTTATGGCCGCTGTTTAAAGTGCCCCAAAGTAACTGCTGTGCAAAGGTGCTTTTACCAGAAGCGTCTTGACCTTCGATAAGCATGACGGTGTTGAAGGGAATACCTCCTCCCAGTCTCCTATCTATTTCATTACTCCCAGTGGTTATGACAGATGCTTCTTCTGTAGTCATTTCGCCACCCTAGAATTCTTCCTTATTTTTTTACAGAATTAAGATCTATTGATTTTCCCACAATACTACAGTGTTTGGTATTGTTGTTACATGGCGCAAATAGAGGGAAAGGGATAAGAAGTACCTACCCCATTAGGTAACGTAACCAGCAATGTACCAGCAACCTGAGGTTCATCATTTAGATTTATAGTCATAGTAATGGTCTCGCCCGGGTTGAATACGCCAACCTGATAATTATCATTGCTTATGGAATAGGCCCATTGGCTGGATTGCAGAGGTACACTTCCTTTGACTGGCACCTTCATATCAGTGGCGCCAGCCGCTGTATTAAGTATTACAAAAATATCCAACTTTTCTTCTAGTTGCGATACCGTGAATGAGGTACTACCTGAGTTTTTCCAATGAAAATTTTTGACGCAAGCAACAGCAGACAAATCTTTTGAGTCAACCCCATCGATAGTTAGAAGAACACTATATCCCCCTTCGTTCCTCGCTTCGTGGACTGTCGCCGACCAAATTTTAAACCTGTAGGGATTTTCTTCGGTAGAAGCCCCAGTCAAGGTAAAACCACTAGATACCCAATGATAATTCCCCGAATTCAAGTCCGTAAAAGGGTTACCGTAAGTTTGGGGAGCATTACTTATTTCTGCACCTAGACCGAGATAGTCGAGGGATACCTGACTATTCCCAGTGGCTCTTTTATCCGTTTCTACTGGTGAAGTCATAATTTTATCAAGCGTAAACCTAGCAGTAGCACCCTCGGGCCCAATGAACCAAAAACAATCAATTTCATTGGTAGTGATTAAAATTCCCTGTCTTGATAACCCTGAATATATCGGCTTACATCCTTCGGTATCGTTTGGATTGTGTTTTGTTGCAAGTTCATAACTGGCCTTAAAATCCTGGGTGCTGGAAATTTCTATCTTGGTGCTAACCCTATCTGCAATTGTCTCCGCTGCACTTTTATTGGCTACCGCTAGTAACTCTGCCCCAATTTGGTTGGCCTTAAACATGATGACAACCGCTGTTAGAAGTACCGAAATTATCAGTAATGCAGAAATACTTGTTCCCATATCAAATTAGGATCCGGTCCATCTTCGTAGATCTCTATTGGCCGTATTTGAATTGATAGGCAGATTTAACCCCGTTTGAGGTAGCAAATTCGAAATTGTATGTCCTAGTACCCTGAACTAACTTGCTAAGAGCATCGTTCTTGAGAGAGAGAGTTAATTGAATTGTTTCTCCCTCAGTCCAATATCCGGTCTTTTTAGTCTCTCCATCTTTTTCGAAAGCGGACCAATTGTTTTCCGTACAACTTACTGGGTCTTCGTAACATAGGAACACAAACTGCGTTTTATCAGTTGATGACACAAATACATCCGATTGCTCTAAGAAGCTGATATTTGCCCCGCCCACATTCTTTATCCAGGCCTTGACTGAAACATCGCTATCAGCGTGAACAGCCGTGATATTAAAATCGGTTTGTATCCGTTGAGAAAGATCTTTTTGCGACTCAACTACAGATTGGCTACTACTCCCAATCATTGGAGTCAGGGTAGTCATCATCAATCCAGCCGCAGTGACACCTGCTATTACCAACAGAGCTGTAACTATGACCTTATCCAATCTATTTTCCCTTTAAATCAAAGTCCAGGAAAGCCAGGAATATATCTATGAGGCTTCTATGGAGATACAAACGAGCTTATGAAGATCCGATACGACCTGAGAATAAACAGCCGGCGACATCGGGTCATTGTTTGAATACATTTCGTCAAGCATTGACATGTTTTTCAGAATAAATTTTGACATCAAGGGGCTTATCATGGCTGAATTTTCATATGCCTCTAAGATAGGGAACAATCTAGCCGCAGAAAGGCCTTTCTCCTTGGCTTCTCCCATCCAAGCGAGCAAATCATTCAGGGTACCTTTGTTGTTTTGGTTAGTTGACAAATCCAATCCGGCTTCAGAGCCGAAATATGTGCGAGGCGCTCCGTTTACTGCCGAACTGGCGGATTGGGGTGTCGAAGCTAGCGTTGGTGCTGCCGCTTGCACTATCTCTCGTGAAGTTGCCAGCACATCTGATTTCCGAAGCCAAGTATCACGCATATCGATCAATATTTGACGAATCTCAGTTTTTAAAATATTGACTTCGTCCTCAAGGGCCTGAACTCTTTGTTCTAACTGTGAATTAGATGTGGTCATATTGTCACCAATTATTCCAGATTCATCACTGGCATCAATTCCGGTGGAGTCTTTCTTGATATGATTAAGGACCCACCTTGCTGGGGAATTAATTCGAGCCTAAAAATCTGGTTTTTATCAAGTAGTGTGGCTTTGCCTGCGGTAGTAGTGTTAAGAGTAACAATAATCTCTGCAACATCACCCTGCTGCAATAGATCTGGAGAGCCGGCGTCGCCGACAATTTTATGTATCGCCACGGTGTTCAATATTCCGTCAGCAGTTCCTCTGTTATCTATATCCGCACTAGAAGAATCTCTCTGATTATCATCGGAATAGATCAACGCGATCTTGGCCCTGGCAATTGAGGTTCCAGTCGAACCGCTTGCAGTGGTAATTTGGAACGTGATCGTTTCCACCGCATTTCCTGCCCCGTTGGCAGAAGCTATTACTGCCCCTTTGGGAGCAAAGGTAGAACTTGCCTCGGCTATACCGGCCTGAGCCGTAGTTTTAGCCTTCTCACTACTGAACAAACCAGTGGTCATAACGGTAAAAGCGAAGACAGCCGCAACCACGATGAAGGCGATTAATATGATCGCTGTTTCAAGGCCTGTAATTCCTTTCCTGTCGGAATAGAGATTCTGCATCTGAACAAAGGCATTCTTCATAAGATATCCCCAATACTAACTGTATTTAACTCCCTCATCAAAAAAATGAGGCTACGCTCATTTTAACAGCACAGTCTTCAAATTATAAATAGTTTAGTCCAGATCAGTTTTTAAAGGAAACCCAGCATGAATGGCGCCCAGAAGTGTTCGACCACTGCTGCCAAAATAACCATACCAAAAGACACAACCGCCAGGACAACTACAGCATTTAGAACCTTAAAGAACCTTGAATCCGTCGGCTTATATAAAGTGACTCCCCGGGAGAAGAAAATAGCTGCTAGAGAACCACTCAGGTAAGCAAGGCCCTCAAGCAGAACATGTGGGCTTAAAGCAACCGTCGCGATAAGAGCCAACAATATAGGGCTGGCCGCAGCTGCCATATTCACTTTGACTGCTGTTACTAGAGTTATAGCCCAGACACCTGCGTTCCAACCCAGCGCCATACTAGTTCCGAGGCCTCTGTATATAAAAGCGAAAATGAAAAAGACTATCAACACATAAGTATTGATCCGTAAGAAAGTCATTCCGTGAGCAAACCTTTCTGGAGACAAGTCAGTACTGTTATAGGCCGTACCCCTATCCATGATAAAAGTGTACTGTTCCTGGAGAGTAGCTTGCGGTAAAACAAGTCCGACCACGGCATAGGCTAGCACCATCCCAATAAATAATATCGTTACAGAAATAATGCTCTTCCGATTAGCCTCCCAACCGCTCATTCCCAAATCCCATATACGGTCGCGATTTACCCGCTGTATCTGGTTAACACGGGGAACTATAGCGGCACACGCTAGTGCAATAGAAGCCAGTCCTGCCTGAGGGATAGCAAAAGACATAGCTATGATAGAGCTGATTAGAACAGCCAAAAAGGCTTCAAATCCGATTAATATATTCCATTTACCGTCAGTGGCTGCAGGGAAATGGTTAAAAATTGCCCCTAAAATAGATCCTGGTTCGTCGGAAGCTTGTATTTTTAATAACATGTCCACTCACCCCAATTGATAGGCTACTTACATAAAATAATATGACTAGTATTAAAATACGCTTAAATCAATTAATGCGAAAGGTGAATAGTGACAACATTACTCTTGTTATCAAACAATCTGATGTTTCTGCCCAGAATTCAAATGGCCGCTGGTTCAAATGTTTCAGTAATAAGAGTTTCTGATCTTGACCGATTAAACAATTTGATCAAAGAATCTGACATCGATTTCGTCGTTGCAGACCTAGAGTATGACAAAAATTTCTGGTCAAAGGCATTACAAATTTTTCAAGAAGATGAAGACCTGAATCCCAAGATGATAGCCTACGGGCCACACGAAGACACAAATTCTATGGAGATTGCCCGTTCCCTAGGATGCGATCCGGTACTAGCCAAAGGTGCTTTCGTGAACAATTTAAAATCAATTCTAGCAGGAGAGGCTAGAGGTTCCTGACTTCCCTATGGAATTCTACCGACAGGCATATTCACCCATGAACTCATTTCGTGAGGCATAGTTACTAAATCGGCAGGGCGAACATAATTTGGATTGAGCTGTTCCATCGCTGTGACGCCCATCAACCCCATAGCGATTCTTATCTCTTCTTCGAGTATTTCAAGCACCCTCACCATACCTGGCACACCTCCAGCAGCTAGCCCCCATCCTTGCATTTTACCAATTGCCACGGCTGTAGCCCCCATACACACTGCCTTCACAACATCAGAACCCCTCTGCACTCCACCATCCAACACAATCTCAGCTTTACCATCAACTACCTCCACTATCTCAGGGAGCATTTCCATCGTTCCCTGTCCATGATCAAGCTGCCTACCCCCGTGATTGGAAATCCAAACCACATCGACTCCGTGTTCTATCGCTATTTTTGCATCTTCTGCAGTTGCTATACCTTTTAGCATGAAAGGTAACTCTGCCTCCGACTTTATCTTATCGATGCTGTCCCATGTAACCGAAGCTTGCCATTTCGGGTCTACAGGGTTTCTTCTTGAAACCGGAGTCCATTTGCTGAGCATCGGTCTTTCTCTACGACTATAATTTGCAGTATCTACAGTGATACAAAACCCTTTATAGCCAGCCGACTTCGCTCTAGATATCATCTCTTTAGTCCATCCCCAGTCCCCATGGATATAAAGCTGATATGACTTGGGGAAGTCAGTGGTTGCAGAGGTTTCTTCCAGGGATGGTTGAGTTACAGAACTAACCACGTGCATGGTGCCAAATTCTCCCGCTGCAGCAGTAGCAGCCGCCCCGCCTTCCGGAATAAAAACCTGCAGCGATCCAATAGGAGCCAATAAAACCGGTATCCGTATTTTATGACCTATGAAGGTTGTTGAAGGGTTAACACTAGAAACGTCCACCAAAACCCTTGGTCGAAAAGCAACCTTATCAAAAGCCAGCCTATTTCTCCTCATAGTGGTCTCAGATTCAGAAGCCCCTGCTAAATAGTCCCAAGGCCCCTGAGCCAAATTCTTTCTAGCCCTCTGGATAATTTGTTCAACCGTTACGTACGTAGAAAAATCTTCAGACAAGGCATCCCTCCACCGAATTAATTACTTCTATAGATCAAAAATCTGCTATAAATTGCAGTGGTAGTATATCCAAGCTGGGGAAAAAGTTAAGCCCCAGTTAAGCCCCATTGACCTATTACCTTTTAAGTGAGGCCCAAGTGTCGACTACAATGCGAATCTGTTCTCTACTTCCAAGCACCACAGAAATTGTTTGTGCGCTAGGTTTGAAAGAAAATCTAGTGGGTATAACTCATGAATGCGATTACCCTCAAGAAATCAGCGACGTTCAAGTAGTGACCAAGAGTCTTATTGACCATTCAGGGAGTAGCTCTCAGGAAATAAATAGGCATATATCTGAAGCTCTTCATTCTGGTTCAGGCATTTATGCGATAGACAACGAATCTCTAGAATTTACCAACCCTGATCTAATATTGACCCAAGAGCTTTGTGAGGTTTGCGCTGTTTCCTACAGCCAGGTAGAGGAGAGTGTCAGAACATTAAGCGGAAATCAAACAGTTCTTTCCTTTGAACCCTCCAATATCGGAGGTATCTTGGATTCCATTATCCGTATAGGAAAACAAACCAATGCAGAATCAAAAGCTAAGACCCTGGTGAATAAATCCCATGAAAGAATCGATGCCGTAAGATCAAAATCTTCCGACTCTCTTAGAAAACCGAGAGTATTGGGATTGGAATGGTTAGAACCTCCCTTTATCGGAGGTCACTGGGTCCCAGAGATGATTGAAATTGCAGGCGGCAGTCCTGCTTTAGGAGAAAAGGAAGCACCATCTAGGGAGATCACATGGGAACAAGCTTTGGCATCTTCACCAGAAATAATAGTGTTAATGGTTTGCGGGTTCGATTTGAAAAGAACTGTAGAGGAATTTAATTTACTGAGCGAATCTGAATTTTGGAAACAATATGGCGGGGAGATATATGCAGTAGATGGGTCCGCATATTTCAGCAGACCGGGCCCAAGAATTATAGAAGGGATTGAAATTCTCGGCGAGATCATCCACCCAGGTATTTTCCAGAGAACAAAAGAACCAAATGCATGGATGAAGATAAATTAGATGTTTTTGTAGGCCTCTGCTAACCGTTTCACACCCTCACAGATTTCATCTGACTCAAAAAGAGTGTAGGTCAACCTAAGATACCTGCTGAACTTACCTGATTCAGAAAAAGCATTTCCAGGCCTAAAGGAAACCCCGTGTTCCTCTGCAGATTCGAGGAAAGAATCTGAATCAAATCCCGATGGAAATTTTAACCAAAAATAATACCCCCCTTTTGGAAAGGAATATGAAACGGATGTCCCAAAGTACTCCTTTAAACTCCTATCCATTTCTAGGGCCCTGGAAAGATACTCGGACTTTAGTTTTTTGACATTCGATTCCAAGTGGCCCAAATCTATCACCTCTTTAATCAATGCAGAGGCATAGTGATTGAATCCCCCGCCACTAAAGGTTAGTGCGGCATCTGACAATTTACCTACAACTTCTCTAGATGAGTGTATCCAGCCAGTTCTTAATCCCGGTGCCAAAATTTTGGAGAATGACCCAAAAGATATGACTCGATTCCCTGAATCAAAATACATCATAGGTCTCGGAGGCCTTTGATCAAAATAAATGAGTTGATAAACCTCGTCGGCAAATATTTGAAAATTATATTGATTAGCCAACGCGACGAGATGCACCCTTCTCTCTTCAGTTAGAGAAGAGGCAGTTGGATTCTGAAAAGTGGGGATCGTGTACAAAAATTTAGGGCTTAGGCCATTTTCTAAAACTTCTTGTAATGCATCTGTATCCAGTCCATCTCCGTCAGTGGGAATTCCAACAATATTAAGAGAGTGCTCCCGGAAAATTTTTTCAATCACAAAATAGGTGGGCTCTTCGACTACAACCGTATCCCCTGAGTCTGCATACATAGTGGCGGCCAAATCCAAAGCTTGCGAGGCGCCGGCAGTAAGAAACAAATTGTGGGGGTCCACATCTGGAAGATATGCCTCCTGATTTGACAAAAATGATGCAAGGCTTTCCAAAAAGGGCCCATACCCCTGGGTTGCACCATACTGTAAGGCAGAGTTATCACCCTTTGAGAACATCCTAGATGAAGCTTCACTTACTTCATCGAAAGGATGCAGTCGTGATGAAGGGTGCCCCCAGCCAAGGTCTATAACACCCGGCTTAATATCAACGAGTAAAGTTGGCAGATTTTTCGTCATCTTATCTGGAAACTATCCTACTGGTTTTCGAAATATATATATATTCTCCGATGGTGATGATGATTCTAGGTTCCATTGGTCAGCTACAAACTCCATAGTTCTAGGTCTATAAAAACTCATATGTGTAGGATCCAGCCTATAGTACCAGTCCTCAAAATTAATTCCCTCATACAATATAGATGTCATAATTCCAATCAGACCACCCGGTCTGACTAGATCGTGTAGAAGCTGGAAATCCTCATTTGGTTTTGTGAAATGTTCCACTGTTTCGGTACTAACTACAAAATCATATAATTTAGCCAGATTCTCTTTATGTTTAGCAAAAATAGGATCGAAAATCTCCATTCTGTAACCCTCTGATTCCAGCATTAGAGACAAGGTAGGTCCAGGACCAGAACCATAGTCCAAACCAGTTTGACCTGGTATGAGATATGGAGTCATTTGGTTTTTCAGTCTACTAAGAAACTCCCGATAGCCAGGGTCCGTAGGTGAATTATTGTGTTGCAAGTATCGATCACGCTGTTCCTCTACAGTTAATTGGTACTGACTTGGGACAAATACCAACCCGCAACTATCACAAGATAAGTAACGGCGTTCCAATTTTTTCCTGGCACTGGTAAATAAAAGGTCTACGCGAACTGATAGGCAAAGAGGGCATTTCTTTTTACGAACCTGAGAACTCACCTTATTCTTCCAACTTTAACGTGGTAGCGCATACGGGATTCGAACCCGTGGTCTCCGCCTTGAGAGGGCGGTGTCCTAGGCCGCTAGACGAATGCGCCACGTATAAATCAGCGGTATGACAAATACATTTTACTGCATTGTTTTCTTGAGTGGTGGCAAAAGTGGTGGCAGTAAGTTCTTCATATCTGGCTTTCAATTCGGGGTTCCATCCTCTCTGTCCATGCCACCATAGGTGTACCATTATCTG
>DJMH01000099.1:621-4452 GCA_002435305.1 Dehalococcoidia bacterium UBA6495 | reverse complement strand
AATATGTTAATACCATCGCTAAGAACTAATTCTTCTTGGCTGTTCCGAAAAGGGAAGCCAAAGCGGCCATCAGAGTTAATCCAATACAAACCAAGAAAGTATTTCGTAATCCCGTTGTGAAGGCGCTCAATATGGATAGGTCACTCGCCTCGGTTATCACTGATAGAGTTGGAGGGTGCCCCAATGACCCCATGGTCCCTGTAACAACCGCTGTCGATACTGCGATGCCGACAACATTTCCAGAGTTTCTGACTAAATTTGTAAATGATGCGATGACTCCATAACTAGTAGGAGAAACTACACTCAATATAGAACTATTGTTGGAGGGCCAAAATGTTCCTGAACCAAGTGTTTGAACAACCATTCCCGCTAGAACTATTATGAGAGATTCTTTCGTATCGAGATTAAGCAGTATTACTAACCCAATGGCAGCCACCAGCATTCCACCCACATTAAATATGCGCCAGCCGTATCTATCAGAAAGCCGACCGCTTACGGGCCCTGCTATGACCATACAAAGTGCGCTGGGGACGATTATCCATCCAATCGCCGATGGGCTAAACCCGAGAACGAATTGAAGATAGAATGGGATAAGAAACCTTACGGGTTGAGTTCCCAAAAACGATAACCAGCTTGCTAAAACTCCAGCGGTAAAGAGGCCGGTGCCAAACAGTCTGAGATCCAACATTGGGGATTCAACATACAATTCCCACCAAATGAAAAACCCTGCTGATGCCAAAAAAATTCCGAATGCCGTAATCACAGACAATGAATCCCAGCCATAACGTGATCCAAGAGTCATTGCCAGTAGTAGCGAAATCAATGTGGCTGCAGAAAAGGTAGCACCTAACCAGTCGAAGTGATCATTTGCACCGTCCCCTCCCCCACTACGCGCAGTATCCAAAATAATCATAGCCGCTATTAAGGACACTACCCCTAAGCCAGCAGTCACGTATAGCACCGACTCCCAACCAAGGTAATCGACCAAAAAGCCTCCTATAGCCGGTCCAACAACCGCCCCCATTCCAACCACACTCATCGTCAGGCCAAGGGCTTTTCCTCTATCTCTGTCACCGAAAGCAGATATTACCATTGCCATTGAGGTACCTTGAGTCATTGCCGAACCAACACCTTGAAGTATTTTGGCACCTATCAATAATTCAATGTTGAGAGACATTGCTGCAAGGAATCCTCCCGTTGTAAATACTATGAATCCAAGCAAATATATTTTTTTTCTTCCCAGAATGTCAGAAAGGCGTCCCATAGGTAATAACAGTGCGGCGATGGTCAATCCATATCCGATGATAATCCATTGAGTGGTTGGCAAATCGGTATTGAAGTGGTCAGCAATCGAAGGAAGTGCTACATTCATGCTGCCGTGGTCAAATACTGAACTAAACAACCCGACGGAGACAGCAAAAAGAACCCACCATTTATAGTTAACGTGATTTCCAAGGCGATTTCTCTTAACAAAATTGCTTATCATTCGGGGGGTACTCCAAAATTACTCTGCGCATGGTACAGCATTGGGTCTTAGAATCTAACGACTTACTGGTCCCTTTACACGGGGTTTCTATTTCCATAATCAGTCCTGGTCCGAATTAGTGTTGGTTTGTTTCTGCCGACATTTTGCCGACCAAATTCCTGACACCGGCTGGTACCCAATAAATCGCTTATAACTGTTGATCAAAGACCGTTGAAATTTGATCAACCGGTCACTTTCAAGATCGATAGTGAAATTGATGAGCTGGCGAAGCTGAATAATCTTTAAATGAGATATTATAGGTTCTAGACGTAAGGTGAATGATTGGACGATAAAACGATATGATTACTGAACTAAATGCGAAGGATAGAAAATGGGTTGATTCCACTCTAGGTTCGATGACTATCGAAGAGTGTATCGCTCAAATGCTTGTACCTCACCATCCTTTCGAAAATCCCCAAACGCACTTTGAATCTGTAACTAATGCAACAGCAGATGACTGGTTACGGTTACTAGATAAAATTCCGCTTGGAGGTATATGCATCAGGAAACCTCCATCTGATGAATTAAAACTAGAATTGGAAAAAATTCAGAATCACTCTCAAATTCCCGTGATAGTTGGATCAAACATAGAACTTGGGAGTTCGAGTCCGGCCCGCATAATGAACGAAAACACTCCTGGGACAGAGGTATTGGATTACGCATCATATTCACCTTCCATGATGGCGTTTGCCGCTGCCAACGACCCAGATTTAACCTATGAAACTTGTCGTTTTATTGCGGAACAGAGGAGGTCCTATGGATACCATTGGACCTTCAATCCGGTTGCAGACCTGAATTTAAATTTCAGGAACCCTATTACCAACATAAGATCTCTGGGGGACGATACTGAAACAGTTTTGACACATGCCGCTGCCTTTATACGAGGATTCCAAGATGGTGGAGTCATGGCAGCCACCGCGAAGCATTTTCCGGGCGATGGTACAGATGAAAGAGATCAACATCTACTCACCACTTCAAATCATCTCAACTTAAATGACTGGTACCAGACATACGGTCTTGTCTGGAAAACTGTTATCGATTCAGGGGTAAGTGCAATTATGTGTGGGCATATTGCATTTCCTGCCTACGAACAACAGATTCCAGATTCAAACCATACCCTACCTGCCACTCTCAGCAAAAACCTCCAAGTGAAATTATTGAGAGAAGAGCTGGGTTTTCAAGGGGTAGTTATTTCTGATGCCAGTCCGATGACCGGTCTGACTAGCAGAGTAAAAGCATCTGATAGAGCGATAGAGAACATACTTGCAGGGACAGATATGTGTCTGCTTCCCGAAACAATAAAAGATTATGGTTTCATAAAAAATGCAGTACATGAAGGACGTATTTCTGAAGAAATTATTAGAGATGCCACCAAAAGAATACTGGAACTTAAAGCACGTTTGACTCTTCACAAAGACCCGTTTTCAGCAAGCCCTGCTCAATCAAGTCAAGGCAATGCTAAGAGGACAATTAATACAGTGTCTGATAAAAGTATCACATTATTACGGAGAGGCAACCCCGAACCAAGAAAGCTCAAAGGTGACGAAAATGTACTTTTTGTAAATGTTTTCTCAAAAGGTCCATTTTCGAATTCCAATTTGGAACCTCTGGCTAATTCATTCAGAAACGAAGGCTGTTCAGTAGAGTTATTGGAAAATCCCACTGATATGGAACTAAGAGAAAACTTACCTAATTTTCATTCTGTCTTCGTAAACGTTTGTCATGTGCCTATGAGTGGAAGCTTCGATCAGATCGGAGCAGGATTTGGACAAACTCTCTGGCGGATAGCCCACATGTTTCATGACAATGTCGCTTACACTTGTTTCGGTACTCCATATGTCTTAGCTGAGCTTCCTCACGTCCCTAACATGCTCCTCTCATACGGCGCTTCTGTACCTGCACAAGAGGCAGTAGCAAAAGTATATTTGGGAAAACTCGAGCCAAAAGGTATGCTTCCGGTAAAAGAGCCAGATATTTCTTGGCAAAATATCCTCCGTTAAATATAAAAACCTAAGCGATGTTAAGGGATTAAGAGACCCCCAGTAATTATCCCTGTAAGATTCAAACCTCTTAACGTAACGGCATCACTGACTCTGTTAGACTGCCCCCACAACTTCAGGAGAACCAACAAAATGGCTACGGGCTTTTTATGGCACGAAAAATATATGTGGCACGACACCGGGAGCGGAGCTGCCGCAAATATCGAACCTGACGAACACTTTGAAAATCCAGATACAAAGAGGCGGATGAAAAATCTCCTCGATCTTTCCGGCCTGACCGATGAACTTGTTCGACTCGACCCTCGC
>DJMH01000099.1:0-235 GCA_002435305.1 Dehalococcoidia bacterium UBA6495 | reverse complement strand
CAACCGGATTCGAGAACTGAGCGACGCTTTTGGCGGATCAGCCGGACCAAATACACCGTTTGGGAAAGGGTCATACGAGATTGCCAAACTAGCGGCTGGAGGCACGATAGTGGCCACAGAAGCGGTGCTCAGTGGGCAAGTCGACAATGCTTATGCCCTTGTTCGCCCCCCTGGGCATCATGCTGAGCGTGACTTGGGAAGGGGCTTCTGTATATTCGGAAACGTGGCGTTAGCT
>DJMH01000069.1 GCA_002435305.1 Dehalococcoidia bacterium UBA6495 | reverse complement strand
TATTGAACGGAATCGAAATGTTACTGAGGCGCGTGGGAAAGTACAGGATATACTAATCCGCCTTACTCAAGATGAGGCGATAGAGCTGCTGGAGAAAAATAAAGTTCCTTGTGGGTTGGTACGAACAGTGCCCGAAGTAATAGACGACCCCCATTTTTGGGAAAGGGGAACCCTTCAACCAATGAGAAGCTCTGCTTTTGATGATCCAGTTCCAGGAATTGCATCAGGGTTTCCTGTCAATTTTTCAGGTGGGCGATTACCCCAACCCCAAGGTGCTCCTTTGTTGGGTGGACACAATGGTGAGGTATATCGCGATGTTTTGGAATTAAGTAACGATGATCTGATCGAATACCAAGAAGAAGGGATCGTCTAATTCACTTTAAAGTGAGGTAATTTATGAGGGATCAAGCAAGGCCTCTGCGTACAATGCTCTATGTGCCTGCAAACAAGGAGGATTGGGTAAGAAAGGCTCCAAAATATGGTGCCGATGCCCTAATACTAGATATAGAAGATTCTGTTCCTCTTGATGAGAAGCAAAATGCACGTGAAATTGTGTCCCGATTGGTTCCGGAATTAGCTTCGGAAGGAGTGACAGTACTTGTGAGGGTTAATGATATGGATACTGGGCTCACCGGTCAGGATATTTCCTATGCGGTGCAAGAAGGTTTGTATGGAATTACTCTGCCTATGGTCAAAGGAGCTTCAGACGTAAAAGCTTTGGATAAATTAATCTCTAACGAAGAAGGAAAAAAAAATATAAAACACGGGACGGTGTTGATAGATCCTGGTTTGGAGACAGCCGCGGGGCTGCGTTTTGCCTACGAAGTGGGAACATCTTCGGATAGGGTGGCACATATGGGTGCTGGAGGTGGTAGGGGAGGTGATATTGCTCGCGCGGTTGGATATCAATGGACTCCAGAAGGCACAGAAACTTTATTTATTCGATCAAAGGTACTATTGGACTCTAGGGCAGGAGGTGTTCCTTATCCCTTGACTGGACTATGGCAGGATATACATGATCACGAAGGGTTAAGACGGTTCGCTCAACATTCAAGAGAATTGGGATATAACGGTATGACTGTTATCCATCCATCGCATGTCCCGATAGTGAATGAAATATTCTCCCCTAGTAAAGAAGAAATAAGTGAGTGGCAAGGTTTAGTCGAATCGATGAGAAAAATTAGAGAAACCGGAGGTGCTGCCGTTTCCTTTCAAGGAGGAATGGTTGACATAGCTCACGAAAAGACCGCCTTGAAAATGTTGGAAATGGCCCACGCTCTGGGGTTACTGGACAGTTAGCTGCAGAGGCTGACTATTTCTTCTACTGACTGATTTACCAAGTGCTTCATATTTTCAGTGGGTGATCCGTCTTCATTCCAGTGCTCGTTCCAAGAGAAGATGGATTTTGTAGAGACGGAGGCCCCTAAGGTTCGAACCATCGGGATTAATCCATGCTCGATCGATAATGAATGTTCTGCCGAACCTCCGGTCTGGATTGGCAACAGTAATTTACCTGTTAATGAATCAGCCGGTAATTGATCAAAAAAACTCTTAATTAAGCCAGTGTATGTAGCTCTATATGTTGGAGTGGCTGCTATTATGACAGTTGAATCAACGACATAATCAATAGACGAATTTAAAGTTTCATCTTCTTTCCTGAGTAAAAGAGCATCAGATGATATTTTGGATAAATCTACTATGTGTGTGGTCCAATCAGATGTAGGTAGATTCTTAATTACGAGACGTACGATTTTCTCTGATGATGAACCAGAGAAAGGGCTCCCTAATATGGCAGTTAACCTATTCACGATAAGTGTTTTCCTGTCACAGAGTGGGTTTTGTGATAACGCTCGACGGATTCTTTCAATAACGGGATTAATTCTTTTCCCCAGTAAGCTGCATCGTTATAGGCGTCGAAACCTCGTATTAATAAAGTTGTGCAGCCTAATTCATAGTATTTCATGAGAGAATCTGCTACCTGTTCCGCGGTACCCACTAGTGCTGTTGTATTGCCGGCACCTCCAGTTGCAGTAGCTATTGGCATATAAAGTCGATCGTCTAATACTTCCCCGTCTTTTGCAAAATCCACAAGACGCTGGGATCCAGTAGATTCCAATCGTTCTTTTCCCGTGCCATGCATCGAAGTTTGGTTTGTAGCTAGGACATTTTTCAAGGTGTGGTGGGCTATATCCCAGGCCTCTGCCTCAGTATTAGCGACAATAGGCCTTGTAGAGACCGAAAATCTTATAGATTTTGGATCTCTACCGAGAGCTTTCACTTTATCCGTGAAATAGGTCATCTTTTTTTCTACTTCCTTAAGTGGTTCACCCCACATAGCGTATACGTCGCACTCTTTCGCTCCAACTGTTAATGCTACTTCAGAGGCACCACCAAAATAGAGAGGTATGTGAGGTTTTTGAAAGCAGCTAAAATCACTTTTTGCCTGTTCGAATTGATAGAATTCCCCTTTGTGATCGATTGGGTCTTCTGCTGCCCATAAGTTTTTCAGGATATTCATGAATTCTCCTGACCTTCTATACCTAGCATCATGATCTAGGAAATCACCGTCACGTCTTTGTTCCACATCGCCTCCCCCACTTATGATATGAAGGGCGATTCTACCTTGAGTTATTTGGTCGATTGTAGCTGCTTTTCTGCTTAAAACCGTTGGACTAACGAAGCCTGGCCTATGAGCAACTAGAAACCCAAGATTTCTTGTTTCGGCTGCTGCATGCATGGCGACTATAAACCCATCTGCCGATGAAGAAGTGTACCCAACTAAAACCTTGTCGAAGCCACTGGTTTCATGGATCATTGCAAAATCAGAAATGTAATCCTTGTCGATACCTCCTCCGATAACGTGCACTTCAGCCCCTTTGCTTCCGGTACCTTCTCTGACCGCACCAATCATTCCGATAATTTCTAATTTCAAGGATTTATCCTAATTTATCTACATGTATTGTGGCAGTATATGCTCTGAAAAAAGATTAATCGAGTTCATGGCTGTTTTATGGTCGATGTCTCCCCATTGGAAAGAACAGACGAAATAATTAGCTCCGGTTTCAATATATTCCTCGAGATATCGGTGTACTGATTTCGGCGATCCTGCCAAAGCCACCCCTCCTAACCTAGTGGGGTCTTTTCGATTTGATTGCTGGTCGAATCGCTCTATTTCCGCTTCTATATCTTTTCTAGTTTCCCGAGCCGGCAAATTGGCAGGCCGATCCCCGACGAAACCGAATGAGCCATCTTTGGAAGTTTGGAATTGTGTTAACCCTCTTTTTTCGGCCTCGATTCTTCTAGGGGCAGCTAAATTCCATTTGTATTTGTCCCAGGCAGGGCTTGCTAGATTTATCGCTTCTTCGTCTGTATCAGCTACAACCATGTGGACAACTAGACCTATTTTTGGGTCTTGGCCCTGTTCATTTAAAGATCCTTCCCCGTGAGTACTTTTCCAAACTTGGTGGTATCGTTGAGTTTCTGTTTTAAGACTTTCCAAAGTTCCCACTATGACGGTATTCATGCCCTCTAAAGCGGCAGTTTCCGCGTTTCTCATATACCACATCGGAGGAAATGGCTTTTGAACAGGTCCTAGTCTCATCGGTAGTTTATCGAATTGATGAAAATCACCTTGGAATGTCAAATATTCTGAGCTTAAACCTTTTCTTATGACGGCCAAAGTTTCGAGATATCTTTGATAATTAGAGTCGGAATCGTCATCTTGTCCCCAGAAGAAAGCTTCCATTACACCTCCTCTACCGACACCAATTTCTAATCGGCCATTACTAAGATGATCTAGCATACTGATTTCTTCAATTAATCTTAATGGGTGATGTAGCGGTAGCACATAAACGCAGGGAGCTAATTTTATCTGTGTTGTCCTTTGTGATGCTGCCGCTAAAAAAACGTTTTGGGAAGGTGCCAAGCTATGTACAGCGGGTGTATGGTGTTCAGCTAGATGGTATGCGTAAAATCCCTTTTGGTCTAAAACCTCGATTTGCTGCATACGAAGCTTGTATATCTCATTCAGAGACATGTTTGAGACCGGTTCTATATGATCAAATACGCCAAATTGAAGTGCCAAATAACTCTCCTAAATTCTGTGTGCTATCAGTCTTACCAGCGACAAGATTTGTGAATCAATATAATACTAGCTATATAATCTTCTGTGTTGTACTGAAAGGTACTGTGGCAGTATTTAAAATTTTGGGAGACGGATAGATGGCTGATCCAAAAGATGATGAACAATATCGGGACAAACTTACTCCAATGCAATATGAAGTAACTCGTAATAAAACTACAGAAAGAGCATTCACTGGGGAATATTGGAACACGACAGAAGATGGTACATATTTATGTGTTTGTTGTGGGGAAGAGCTTTTCTCTTCCGATACCAAATATGACTCCATGTGTGGGTGGCCAAGCTTTTATCAACCGCTTGTTGAGGATCAGATAGAAGAAGAAACGGATACGTCTTTAGGAATGGTGAGGACGGAAGTCATCTGTAAGTCATGTGGTGCGCATCTTGGGCATGTTTTTCCAGATGGTCCCCAGCCTACCGGGTTACGGTATTGTATTAACTCAGCTTCCTTGAATCTTAAAAAGGACGAGTAAACTAGGGATCAATTGGTCATTTGGGAAAATATCGGTTTTAGCCGGTTTCTTGCTTCAGACTGGAATTTCGAATCTTCAACTTCATAGATGGGAATGTCTTCATCCCAATCTGCTTCAAGATCGTATAGCTCGCCAGTTTCATATAATTTCCATTTGTGATCACGAATGAACCTTATTTGCCTTAAATCGTTCAGGCCACTTCTTCTATTCATTGGTTCGAAGTGAAAAAACATCCAGTCTCTAGGGTTGCCTTTTTCCCCTTTTAACTGAGGATAAAAAGACCTTCCGTCAATGACATATCCCTCAGGAAAATTCAGGCCAGCCGCTTCGAAAATAGTTGGTAGAAAATCTGTAGCTTCAATAAGGTCCGTTTGCACAGTCTTGGAAGGAATGGTTCCTGGCATCAAACAAATCAAAGGGACATGGGTACCTCTATCGCTGGTCTTCCCTTTTCCGCCGCAAATCTCATTATGCTGGTGCATCATTGAACAAACATCGGCAGGACTACCGTTGTCTCCAAGGTAGACGACCAATGTATCTTCCTGAAGTCCCTGATTTTCAAGATAGCTCAGCAATCTACCTATGACTTTGTCATGGTACTCAACCATATCTCTATAGAATTTAGGATCATCTTCCCATGATCCATCTTCTAACTCCGCCCATGTTTTTGCGCCGATAGATCGGTTTGATGGGGGATCAAAAGAGTTCCATTCCGGGCTGTCTGGGGTGGGCTCATGGGGTTTGTGGGTGGCAGCCATCGGCCAGTAGACAAAAAATGGTTTTTCATCATCCTTTTTCCTATCCAAGAAATCAATGATGTAATCGCAGAATATGTCCTCGCCATATTTATCTTTGGTGTCAGTTCTGAATTCACCGTTTTCGTATATAACCGGATTTTTGTACCTGGAACCCTTCTCTTCTGTGTGATGTGGGTGCCATACGCAGAACTCGTCAAAGCCAGCATCTTCGATTTTTTGCCCTGAAGATCTTTCTTCAGGATGTTGATCTGGTGGGTTATAAGAGTAAAGTTGCCATTTGCCCGATATACATGTGTTATAACCAGCATCAGTGAGCAGATGTCCAAAAGTGACTTCGTTTGGACTTATTAAGCCGAAACCTATGTAGTTCCGGAAATTATATTTTCCGGTCATCAATGAAAGTCTGGTTGGTGTACACAGCGGCATAACATGAGCGTTCTCAAAACGCATGCCTTGCTGGGCCATCGAGTCTATGGATGGAGTTTTGTATGAAGAACCGCCGTTGGCTCCAATTACCTCATAGCCAAGATCGTCAGACATTATCAGTACTATATTTGGCTGTTTTGACATAGTGACTCCATCTTGTAGATTTCTAAACCATTATCTGGTCATATTATTTCCTTAAAGGTCTAGTCAATCACAGACCTCCTCTCATAGTACATGACTCATACTTGTTTTGAAGGATCCTCATTTCTTGAAGTTTGGGTACCAA
>DJMH01000009.1 GCA_002435305.1 Dehalococcoidia bacterium UBA6495 | reverse complement strand
AAAAAAGACGTGGAGCTCGGACGAATAGACCCTATTAGCGCTTCGCGGACTTTAGTTGACTTGATAAAAAACCTGGAATGAAGCGTTATATAAAATAAACACTTTTTGAATATGGATATTCCTTTAGAAAATTTTTTTATTGTAAGCGTTCAAAACGACGCCTATGAACTGGCAATGGCAGCTGGCAAATTGCTCCAAATGTACTTTCGGGACCCTCTATCAGAGCCACAAGATTTGAAGGTAAGTTACAAGGACTCGAAAGGAAGAGATCCGGTGACTAGGGCTGATAAAGATGTACAGGATTTTCTCTCTGAAGAGATAACAAAAAGGTACCCCGGTCATGGGATTGTCGGCGAAGAGGGAGATTCAACTGAAGACTCTCTTCCTGACATAGTTTGGGTACTAGACCCTTTAGATGGTACCCGTAATTTTATGCACGGGTTTCCATGCTATGCCTCTTCTATTGGAATTATGTACAAAGGGGTGCCAATTGCCGGTGCAATATTTATACCCTGGCCCAACCAGAATCCAGGTATCGTTATTCATGCAAGCTATGGTAATGGTTGCAAAGTAAATGACAAACCCCTGGAGATCCCTGTAATTAAGGAAATCGATCCAAACGCAATAAATACCCTTCCTGGTTCCTTTGCCAGTAGGTTCAAATTTGATAACCAGTTTTCCCCTAGATCAGGGGAGTCTCGCATGGGGGGGAGCATAGCTTATGAAATGTCGTTGGTGGCCCTCGGCATAACAGAGTACGCTGTTATATCAGGGTCGCATTTGTGGGATATTTTAGCGGGAATAGTTCTGGTGAATGAATCTGGAGGCAGATCTTTGATGCAAAATCCCAGTAACTCCCTAAAAAGGGATGTAGGTGTGTGGTCCGAGTTTGGAGCGGTTATTGAGAGTTGGGAATCTGGCATAACAAAAGTCAGCGATCTTAGGCGTGAGGTGCCTCCATTGCTTCTGGCACAGTCAGATATTATCAATACTTTGGCCAAGAGCATACAACTTAAACAAAATCCGATAAAAAAAATTGCAAAATCCATATTTTCCCAAAATATAATCTCAATATAGTAATAATTTAAATAGGATCGATTAGTATTTATGAATATATATTTTGATGTTGATTATACTTTAATAGCTATGGATGGTAGTCTCAGACCGGGCGCCACTGAAGTGTTTGCAGGATTGATTAATGACGGCCATTCGATATACATTTGGTCTGGAGTTGGCATGCGGACAGATGACATAGAAAGATTAGGACTTTCAAAATTTGTTTCGGGTATTTTCGTAAAGCCTATTACGGAATATGAAGTTGGATTAAAGAGGTTTTCAGTGTCTCCAAGACCTGATTTTGTAATTGATGATCATAAAGAGATCGTAGATGCTTTTGGGGGGGTACACATAGAGCCCTACTATTTTAGATCTGCGGAAGACGGACATATGTCAGAACTGTATAAGGCCATAAAAGATTTCATATCAACTGGTACTTCAAATCATAGAGGATTCAAACCAGTTTCAGAAAAAAAGTGAAATTATCTATGCCTGTTATAAGGAAACTCACTTCCGAAATTTCTGCCCTGATAGCAGCCGGAGAGGTGATTGAGCGACCTGCTTCAGTGGTGAAAGAGTTAGTGGAAAATTCTCTGGATGCCGGTGCAGACAGGATATATATTTCTACATCCGGAGGTGGAATCGATTCAATTGTTGTATCTGACAACGGTACGGGCATCAATCCAGAGGAAGTAGAAGTTGCTTTTGAAAGACATTCGACGAGTAAAATATATACCCAATCAGATCTGGATTCTATTTCTACTTTAGGGTTTCGAGGAGAGGCACTTTATAGCATATCTTCAGTGTCCGAGGTAGAACTTGCAACTAGGGCAAGAGGTGAAGTAAAAGGTGTACGCATAGGTTTAAATAACCGTGTTCTCATCTCTAAATCATTCGCAGGCATCGATTACGGCACAACGATTTCTGTCTCTGAACTTTTCTCGCAGTTTCCGGCCCGAAGAAAATTCTTCAAATCGGAGTCTGCTGAGGGAAATCGAATTCATTCTCTGATACAAAAGTTTGCTATATGTAATCCGAGGGTGGCATTTGAATTAAATCAGGGTTCATCGAGGCCATTCAGGACATCAGGTTCCGGAGTTTTGAGAGATGTTATGGTTGCAATATTAGGTATATCTGAGGCCTCCAAAATGATTGAAATATCAGAGGATTACGACCAAGCTTGGCAAGGACCTGTAATAACTGGAATCATAGGCACCCCAGACCAAAAACGTTCTAACAGATCTCGTGTTTTTCTATTTGTTAATGGACGATTAGTACAAAGCAGAACCCTTTCGTTTGCATTTGAGCAAGCCTATAAAGGATTTTCCTCGGACAATAAATTTCCTATCGGAGCAATTAAACTTCAGGTACCTTTGGATGAAGTGGATGTGAATGTTCACCCTGCTAAAACTGAAGTACGTTTCAAAAATGAAAGTCAAGTTTTTTCCGTTGTTCAAGGAGGCATTAGGAGCACCCTTCTAAAGCAATCTCCTGTGCAGTCCATAGTAAATTACACTCAGAAAGATCCTACATTTACAGAAGGTTCAGAGCCTTCTGCATTCTGGCCAACAATCCTTAGTACCGGTGGGTTTGAAGCTGGGGGAACTCCTGATTTAGGTGCTTTTGTAGAACAGGGTGCTGTTAGTCCATATCAAGAAGTGCTTCCATTGCTCCGTGTTTTGGGGCAAGTGTCTGACACATATATTGTGTGTGAAGGACCCGATGGTATTTATTTGATTGATCAACATGCTGCGCATGAGAGGGTAATTTTTGAGAAAATTGTTGCGGATGCTAAAAGGAGAACAATTGAGACACAAATGTTGCTTGAGCCTATCAACCTGGAATTAGATTCGGATCAAGAAATATTAGTTGAGGAAAATAAAGATATTTTTAATGCCTTCGGAATGACTCCAGAGCCATTTGGGCCCAATTCCTATTTAATACGGAATGTACCCAAAATGTTAGCAGAGGCCGATCCGAGAGATTCATTCCATAAAATGTTATCTGCTTTAAGTGAACAGGTTGAATTTAAATCCTGGGAAGACAGGGCTGCCTATTCATTAGCGTGCCACGCCGCTATCAGAGCTGGCAAAAAGATGTCTTATCGCGAAATGTCCCTTCTCGTGAAGCAACTAGAATCCTGTCTGCAACCCAATAATTGCCCACATGGTCGTCCGACTATGATCAATATGAATAAGAACCATTTAGAGCGGGAGTTTTCTAGAATTTAGGTTAACGATATTGGTCAAATACCTACATCTCTATTGTAGAAACCGTACAACGAGATGACAAAAAACAAACCCGATAATCCTAACATTACAGAGAAACTTGTTTCATTCAGCCCGTTCATCAATACTGAAGGGCCATCATAATAATTAAAAAGTGATATATATTTCAAGGAATTCAAACCATTGAGCAACCCTGATATTATCATCATCACATAACTAAGCCCAACAAACCCGCTTCCAACACCCAATGCAAGTCCCTTTCTGCCTTTAAGTGCCTGGGTGGACATAGTTATATAAGCCACAGTCGTACCAAAAATCCATCCCATAGCAGTTGCATAAAACACGTTGGTTAGAGACACATCGAATGGAAAAAGGATTGATCCTATCGCAATACCTCCCCATAAAAATCCGCTGACAATCGCCAGGTGGGCCGTTATTCCTAGCGATTTCTCCAGTACCACTCTGCCTCTGCTTATTGGGCTGGCCAGGATAAGTTCAATAGTACCTGATTCTTCTTCTCCACCGATTGCCGAAGCCCCTGCCGATACCGCAATTACTGCTAGTAGGATAGGGAATAATAGTCCATAAAGTTCTAATCCCAACCAACCTTCGGGTGTGACAGCGTCTTTCGGAAGTGGTCCTATCATGGCCTCCATTAGTTTGGGGACATTATCTATCATATCGGTGATTTCGCCTTTAAAAGAGTCATAGAGGCCTGTGAACATTAGGGCTAAAAGAAACATTGAGGCCGACCAAACCACGATGTTTTTCCATCTTGAGATGATGTGAATAGTGAATATGTAATTAAGCATGAGGTCAGTCCTCGTAGTACTTCATAAATAAATCTTCGAGACTGGTTTCTTCTTCAGAAAGGTCTATTGGATCGTGATTTGAAAGGGTTCTGATAAATTCCGAAATGTCTCCTTTCACCGTCACAGTTAATTTGTTCTCATCTTGGGTTATTTCAGATACTGATTCTATTTTTTCAAATTCGCTTATGTCAGGGAATTTGGGAAACATCACCGTGTATCTCCTAAGGCTAAATTCGAAATCTTCCCTAATACTTTCGGTTGCTATGAGTCTTCCTGACTTAATGAATGCTGCTTTATCGCAAATATGTTGTACTTCATTTAAGTCATGAGATGACACGAAAACACTATTCCCAAGGTGTTTCATCTCGAGGACCATTTCATAGAAAATCTGCTTCATCAAAGGGTCTAATCCGCTGGTAGGTTCATCTAATATCAACAATTTTGGTTGGTGCATGAACGCTTGAATTAAACCAATTTTCTGTTTGTTCCCCTTTGATAGGGTTCCTATTTTTTCTTGAAGCGATATCTGTAACCTGTTGCTTAGCTCATCAACATAATCCCAATTAGTGTTTTTTCCTAATCCGGTTAGGTATTTACACAATTGGTAACCAGACATGGAATCATAAAGTGAAATATCGCCTGCCAAATATCCAATATGATTCTTAATTGCAACGCTGTTTTTTACGCTGTCTAGCCCAAATATGCTGATTTTACCGTTGGACGGGGTTAGAAAGTTTAGTATGGATCTTATTGTGGTGCTTTTTCCTGCTCCATTGGGGCCAAGAAATCCAAACACTTCACCTTTCTCCACTTTCAGGTCTAGCCTGTCAACCGCAACTTTAGTTCCGTAGGTCTTGGAAAAATTCGTAATTTCTACAGGGACATCGGCTGTTATGGAATTCATACCAATCTCTAAGTTTCGCCTTCGTCTGACTCAGATGGACTGGGCATGCCTTGACTACTGGGGGGCCATTCTATTTTGTGGTCGAGTCTAGATACAGGTATAGCCGGTACTGTTTGTATTTCAACTCCAACTTTAACCCCTAGTTCAAGAGAAAATCTCGCAGCGGCTTCATTGTCGGGAGCTTCAAGAATAGTTATAAAATCGTGAACCCCTAGAACCGCGTATAATCCCATACAATGAACATCAGGTAGGTCACTAGAATGGGCGGCGTGCAGAACTATTTCCGGGTTATCGTTAACTAGGTGTCTTCCTTCTTGCGTAAGGGTCATCAACAAAAAATAAGTAGAAATTTTATTACCCCCTATGTATTACGTTAATTAGGAATGGAGGGAATAGGTAAAGGACCTACCAATTCAGAAGGCAAGGTTTTTGATCCTTCCATCCTTGATCAGAAGGGAAGACAGTGTTCATCATTACTCTTTCAACGTCTCCATCAAACCAGGATTCTACTGTCGACCTCCACTTCTTGTAGTGAGAAGCCTTTCTATGTGCATCCAGCGCAGACTGGTTTTCATAAACTTCGTATAAATGGAATTTATTTGGATCTTCCGAATTTCGAAGGATATCAAATCTGTAGCACCCTGTTTCGTCCCGAACAGACCCTTGACCGTCACCGAAGCTGGCCTCAGTAAATTGCTCTGCATAACCATCTTTTACTTGTATCGTGACAAATATTGAAATCATAATCTTCCTCAGTGTAATTGTAGGATTTGGTGGACCCGGGTAGTTTTAGTCAACTAGATTATATCAGCGAGGACCATCTAATCCTTGCTACTTGTAGCCTAAATTTCTTCTAAGAGTTCTGCAGGGTGTTTTAAATGCCAATCAGTTTCCTGTTGAAACCGATTGGCCAAGTTCAAGATTGAATTTTCAGCATATACCTGTCCTACAAACTGAATACCTGTAGGCAAATTGGCTTTAGTGAACCCGTTTGGGACTGAGATAGCAGGCAACCCGACTGCATTTCCTAGGGCGCCAAGGGTATCTTTTGCGTTGCCCCGAATGGCACCCCTGAACTCATCTTCCAAATTTGATGCCGGCGTTCCCCTAGTTGGCCCACACACGGCGTCATATTTTGACATTATCGGATCAATTTTCTGGGATATTTCGTCTCTTAGCCGTAGTGCCTTTAAATAATCCTTGGCAAGCACTGCGGTGCGGGCGTAAGGTCCGTATTTATCTTCCGGTGCTGTAAGGAGGGCTGCTGTTCCGCTACCAGAAAATTCTTCAAAAATGGTACCAGATTCCGCTAACATGATCGTTCTAGTTACTGCTTCATAAGGGTATTCCGGAAAATTTATTTCTTCTATCTCACAAAATTGGCTAAGAGTATCCAAACTTTCTTTGAAATTGTCCGCTACTTCTTCATCTATGTTAGAAGAAGCACTAGCTAATACTGCCAGTTTGAATTTTCGTTGATTAGAACTCACCCTATATTCATAGAGCTTATCGCTTGCTGAAGGATCTTTGGGGTCTGGTCCCGCGATTTCGTTTAGCACGATGCCGCAGTCATCAGCAGATAAACATAGTGGACCTATTTTGTCTAGCGACCAGCTAAGGGGCATTGCCCCATATCTACTCACTCTCCCGAAAGTGGGCCTTAGCCCTGATACCCCACAATTGTTGGCTGGTGACAATATGGAACCCCAGGTTTCTGAGCCTATAGCGAAAGGTACCAAGCCTGTTCCAACTGCAGAACCAGACCCACTGGATGAACCTCCGGCCCATGTATTTTTGTCCCAAGGACTTTTGCACGGTCCTGTAAGAGAGGCATTTGGCTGCCTATAGCCCATTCCACCGGCGAGTTCTATCATAGCTAACTTAGAGACTAATATTGCCCCAGAAGAGCCCAGTTTATTTATCACTGTGGCGTTGTATTGAAAGGTTTGATGCCGGAACGGTTCCGCACCCCAAGTTGTTGGAATACCTCCGTCTGTCGCCAGTAAATCTTTCGCTCCAAAAGGAATGCCGTGTAAGGTTCCCTTGTATAAACCGGACATAATTTCTTTCTCAGCAGCCTCTGCCTGCTTCAAAGCTAGCTCATCTGTGACGGTGACTACGGAATTATATTCCGGGCCCAGTTCATTTAGCCGGGTTAGGTAGTATTTTGTTATTTCCGTAGGGGAAATGGTTTTGTTTTCTATTTCTTTTCCTATGGATCGTAAATTTTTAAACAAAGGAGTCTTATTCATTTGCATCGCCTCTGAAGGGCTGGTACGAATTTAACAGCGGAAAGCTATCATCCAATTTCGCTGTTCGGATCTCATTGGCGTCGGTAAGTATGCCTGCTATGGATTCCTTAATCTTCTCAACTTGATCGTCAGAGATTAGGTTAGTGAAATGTAGATTCACCAAGTCCCACATGATTTCTTTTTCGCGCTCATGGTCATTTATATTCATGGTTGCCTTTCCTCTAACTTCACTTGTTGCCATAAATCATCCTGATTTTTCAATGGCAAATCAGAAAATTTTTGCCCTGCCTGTTCAGATAATTTTTCCATGCTAGTGAATCTGGAAATAAATTTCCTATTGGAATTTCTCAATGCCTGTTCCGGGTCTATGCCGTTATGGCGGGCCATATTTGTGACTGTGAACAACAAGTCTCCGACTTCTTCTTGTTGCTGATCATAGTTATTAGCAGCTTCGAATTCTGATAATTCTTCCAATATTTTCTGATGGATTTCATTAGAATCATCCCAATCAAAACCGCACCTCGCTGCCTTTTGTTGTATTTTTAGTGCACAGGAGAGGCCAGGCAAATTGCTGGGTATACCATCCATTTCGTAGTGTCTGGACTCTTCCTTTTCTTCTCGTTTTATTTTTTCCCAGTTGTCCTTTAACTCCTCAATAGAATCCACTGTTTGATCGGAAAAAACATGAGGATGTCGACGAATGTACTTTTTTAGCGTGGATTCGAAAACGTCTGACCGGAAGAATGAACCTGACTCTTCTGAAAGTAGAATTTGGAATGCGATATGCAAAAGAAGATCACCTATTTCTTCCAGCCTCTCAGAGTCTTGTTCATTTTCTGTGGCCTCTACCAATTCGTAACATTCCTCCAGCAACAGTGGAGATAATGTTTGTAAGGTTTGCTCTTGGTCCCACGGACATCCGTCCTTGGAACGGAGTTGAGTCACTAGTTGGAGAATTCCTTCAAAGGAATCAGGGAAAGGCAGTGATGTAGCCATTTTTTCTATCCTCTAGGACCTTTGTTGACACTCTTTAGGGCAGGTCAATAAGCTTAATAAGGTATGCACACTAGAATTTTCAATATCATTCTACAGGCCCTGTTTATAATTTGCGTCCCGCTGTTACTCATAACCACCAATGTCAGAATAATATTGAATTCAGCCATAATATATGACTATGGATTCAACAAGTACAAAATCGAGAAATATACGGGTATAGAATTCGAGCAATTGCAAGTAGCTGGGCAACAAATAAGGGATTATTTCAACAATGATTTGAACCAAATCACAATAAACATCTCGTTACATGGAGACAATGTTCCAAATTTATTTAATGAGAAAGAAATTCTTCACATGTACGATGTTAAGCAGCTTGTGAAAATGGTTTACTTGGTCCAATTATATTCTGCGATATTACTTTCAATGGGTTGTGTTTTTATTCTTTTTAATCCTTCCACTAATCGAGGGATTCTGACTTTGAAGTATTTTAGCAGAGGGGGGATGTTCACTTTTAGTTTGGTGATAGCAGTTTCGGTTTTGGCTATTATTGGATTCGATAGGCTATTTTTGTTTTTCCATTTGGTTAGCTTTAGTAACGAATTATGGATTTTAGACCCAAGACACGACTATTTGATTGCCATGTTTCCACAAGGATTCTTCTTTGACTGTACGGTTGCTATTGCTTTCCTCACTTTGCTGGAAGGTGGGATTTTGAGTTTAATACCTCGGGTGATTTGGCTTGTTGGGAAAAAATAATTTCGGCTTTCTTAATTTTCTATAGTGCCATAAATATTATCCCCACTCACGAATATAG
This sequence comes from Dehalococcoidia bacterium UBA6495, assembly GCA_002435305.1. GTDB lineage: Bacteria > Chloroflexota > Dehalococcoidia > Lucifugimonadales > UBA826 > UBA11996. The sequence goes on along the minus strand of DJMH01000009.1, from coordinate 3,116 downwards.
CCACTCTCTCATCTTTTTTCATGGCTTCATCGTAATCTGCCCAATTTGGGTGTTCTTTCCCTGCTGCTGATCTGTAGGCCGCGCGAAGAATATTCTTTAAAGTTTTTGGATCTAATGTATCGGCGGAAAAAATATGGGCTTTACCTTCTAGGACAAGATATGGTCTCCAATTCGAATTTGAAATAAGTAGGGAGCATTCAGGAGTTCTGTTCAAGTTTATAAATTTGGCTCTAGACTTTGTGGTGGTGAATATCGCGCCTCCTTTATAGAACCCAACCGTGACAGCACTAAGTTGAGTTGCACCGTTCATTCGTATTGTTGAAAGGACCGCATCGTGGTTGTGGGTAAGGAAATGTTCTACCTTTCTGCTACTGATAGCCATTATTCTAGTTCCTTAGCATGATTAAAATTCTTCTTCGTATAGATAATAATCGGTTTCATGCATACCTAGATTTCTGTATACCTTTTGAGCGTTTCTATTATCTTTTTCAACATATAATCTAATTCCACAGCAATTCCCACTTGCTTTGGTACGTCGAATCACTTCACTATGCATAAGCCGGTATACTCCTTGTCTTCGATACACCGCATCAACAAACACACTTTGTATCCAAAAGAACCAACCATTTCTCCAGTCGCTCCATTCAAACGTTACCAATAAGCTACCTATGATCTTTGAATCTGCTTCTGCGATTATATAGAAGCCTTTATTGGGACATTTCAAAACTGATTCGACCCCTTGTCGCACTGTCCATTCATTTAAAATTTTAGATTCTGTCTCTAAGGCCATTTGCTGCTGAAATTTAGAGATGGTTGGGGTATCGGATATACTCCCCTCTCTTATTGAAATTTGGTTCATTATTGACCTCTCTTATTGAACCTGTATATTAGACTTGATTATCGTGCATTTGCTGAAAACCAAATCTTCTAGGAGTATACGATAGGTGGAAAAAGTATTCAGTTCATTTGATGAAGCAGTGTCAGATATTTTTGATGGTGCCGTTATTATGGTTTCCGGGTTTGGTGGTACAGGGGGGACAGCCCAAAATCTTATTGTTGCCCTGAGAGATCACGGTGCTTCGAATCTGACCATCATAAGTAATACGGCAGGCCTTGCAAGCCTTATGGGTTTTGGTACTTTACCAGGACACTCTGCTATTGACTGCGGAATTTTGATCGATAATGATCAAGTAGGCAAACTCATAGCCTCTTATCCAGTTTCTCCCTCCCCTTCCAAGATAAATTCATTTGAATCTCATTTTCGGGAAGGGAAAATAGGGTTGGAATTGGTACCACAAGGTACTCTGGCTGAACGGATAAGAGCCGGCGGTGCTGGGATACCGGCATTTTTTACTCCCACTGGAGTAGGAACCGAGCTGTCTGAAGGAAAAGAAGTGAGGGAATTTGATGGTCGTAGTTATATAATGGAAACTGCTTTGAAATCAGATTTCGCATTAGTTAAAGCACACAAAGCGGATACCTTGGGAAATCTTTCATACAAGGGCACTTCGCAGAATTTTGGTGCTGTCATGGTTAGATCTTCTGGCATTTCTATTGTGGAGGTGGACGAGATAGTAAGCCCTGGTCAAATCGAATCACATTTGATAAATACTCCGGCTTTATTCGTAGATAGAATCGTGAAAAGATGAAGCGAACTCAATATATTTCTGAGGGAGTTAAGAACGATGCTCGATAGATTGCCGAGAGAGGTTATAGCGATGAGGGTAGCTCGAGAATTAAAGGATGGCGATATAGTCAATCTGGGATTGGGTATACCTTCACTATGTTCTCAATATGTTCCGGAAGGGAGAACTATTCTGTATCACAGCGAAAGTGGGGTACTTAATTATGGACCCATGGCAGAGCAAGGCGAAGAAGATGACGACTTGATTAATGCCAGCGGACAGTTTCTTGAGCCTACCCCTGGAATGTCTTTTTTTCATTCTGCTGACGCTTTCGGAATGATAAGAGGAGGTCACATTGATGTTACCGTTCTGGGTGCCTTACAGGTTTCAGAAAAGGGAGATTTATCAAATTGGATGCTTCCATCTAGAGGGATCGGCAATGTCGGTGGGGCTATGGACCTAGCTGTTGGTGCGAAAAGGGTAATCGTTGCGATGGAACATAAAGGAAGACATGGGGAACCTAAAGTGGTATCGGAATGTAGTTTTCCTTTGACTAGCCCTACATGCGTTAGCTTAATTGTTACAGATATTGCTGTTATTTCTGTGGAACAAGAAGGCCTAATCCTAAGAGAAACTGCTCCTGGTTGGAGACTGGAAGATATTCAAAACGAGACCGAACCTGAGTTAATTCCGGCCAATGATTTGAAGGAAATCGAAATATAGTTATTACTGTAATGTAAAAACGGAACCGTATTCTGTTTTTGAAATTTCAATCTGTTGGTCGAAATTTTCTTTCATTGAATCAATGTGAGTTATGACTATGATCTTTTCAAAATCTTCACTTATGGATTGTATAACTTCGATAAGCCTCCCTTGTCCTATCGTGTCCTGAGAGCCAAACCCTTCATCAATAAACAATATTGGTAACGGCGATCCTGATCTGGATGCAAGTAATTTTGACATTGCTATTCTGATTGCAAAGTCGATTCGAAAAGTTTCTCCCCCACTGAATGTTTCATAACTTCTTGTGCCTTGTTCATCAGATATAGTTATGTTTAGTTCTTCTGAGGGGAGCCCTGTGGCCCTATCTATTCTGCCCTCTTTTAATTCCAATTTTATTGTCATTTTATTGTCACTAAGGCGAGCCAGCAGTTCCTTAGCGGTATTTTCTAGCATTGGAACAGCTCTCTCTATCATTAATGCTTGAATCCCATTCCGACCAAAAGCGGAAGCTAATTCTTCGTACAACTGAACATCTTCATTGGTTTTAAATATTTCTAATTCCATTGATTTTATGTCTTCTTCAGCTTTAACGATCTGTTCAATTTGGTAACGGGCCTGTTCCCGCATTGTCACCGCATTGAGACTTTGTCCTTTCACTTTCTTAATTTTTGATTGAATCAAATTGATCTTTTGGTCAAAATCCCACTCTTCCGTCAATATTTTCTCAATTCTTACTAGCTCCAATTTCCAGGTTTCTGTTTGCAATTG
>DJMH01000103.1 GCA_002435305.1 Dehalococcoidia bacterium UBA6495 | reverse complement strand
CGCTTCTGACCAAATTTTCGTTAGGCCGCCGGGGCTAATCTTGAATATCCTCCCGTTATCCTTTTCCCACTCACCCGAGTCTGTTACATAAAGATTTCCATCCTTATCAAAAGCAGGATAATTAGGCCCCATCAATGGCGCATCCGTGGTTCCTGAAGAATACTCGCTCACCTCCCCTTGCGCAGTAGCTTTATAGACTTTGTTACCACTACAAAAATATAGATTCCCTGAACCGTCCTGACACATTCCTCCTACAAACTGGGGAGCTTGGGAAAACTGTTCGAATTCATTTTCTGCAACGTTTATACGATATAGCTGACCCCCTTCTCCGCCCGCGTAAGCATATCCATCACTACCCCAAGTTACGCATTCTGGATGATCAAGGCCTTCTCCAAAACTTCCAACGCAATAAGATACATCTTTTTTAACATCTAGTATCGACATCGTTTGTTTCACCTACTTTCCTAATACGGCATAAGTATTTTCAATTCTAAGTTAATAACTAATTCATTCTAAAGATTCAGTATGGTTTTACAAATAAATTGACACCTTAGGTTTCAAAGGCGCAAGGAAGAGATTTAGCAGACAAAATCCCTGAAATACCAGAGTAGTTTTCAACCTTGGCTGGGCCGATTATTTTGATTCGAATTATTTGTTAGATTTTCGGCATCAACATCATGGATGCCTATAAAAATAAACCTATTTCGAGGAAAAAGGAGGATTTGAAGTCGTTTCAATATAGTGGTAAAAATAGCTAATGAAATTTAAAGTCTCATTTCCCAAATAATAAGGAGTTAGATATGCATCTTTTGGAAGTCTCTAATCCTGTCGCTCAGCAGCGAGGTATGATCAATATATTCAAACCCAATCCCCGACCGAGTTCTCTGGACGGCAAGACGATCGGTCTAATATGGAGTGGTACTCACGGAGGAGACCTTGCACTCAACCGAGCTGGTGAAATGATACAGGAACGTTTTAGCAATGTTTCAGTTAATTTCTACACAGGCGGTAACTACCCAACCCCCCCTGCTGTGGTAAAGCAAGCTGCGAAGGAATGTGACCTCGTAATAGGTGCCACTGCTGATTGAGGAACCTGCGCCTCGTGGATGTGCCACGACATGATAGAGGTTGAAAAAATGGGAAAACCCGCAGTTCCAATAGTTTCGGGACGTTTTGAGGACGACGCTTTGGCTAGTAGCAGAACATTTGGAATGCCTGACCTACAATTTGTAATAGTCCCTAGGATTTATCGAAACCTGGCTGACGACCTCTGTGTATCTCAAACAGAAGATGCAATAGACGATTTGATCGCCAGCCTGACATCCGATGGAACCCAGGCTGCCCAATCGGACAACGATGAATCGACTTTGAGATTCGAGGGAGAAGATCGGTACGATGCAGTACTGAAGATGAATCGAGAATTTACAGTCCGCGACTGGTCCGACGCTCTCCCTATTCTGCCTCCCACAAGAGAGGCTGTTGAAAAACTAATAGAAGGCACTAATTTGGATGCTAATGATATCGTGTGCGATATGCCCCCCGGATTTGGAATTGCTACAGTAGAACAAATCGCGATCAACTCCGCTATGGCTGGAGCAAAACCAGAACACATGCCAATCATTATCGCAGCTGTTAAGTGCCTATCGGTAACCGGCGGTCATGGTGGCAAATCTATGCTAATGTCAACAAGCCCGCAGGCGCCAATGCTGGTTGTGAATGGTCCCATCGCAAAGAAAGTAGGGCTTAATGGAGGATCAGCGCTAGGGCCCGGTAGAGAAAATGAAATAAACATTACAATAGGAAGAGCCTTTTACCTTTGCTTAAAAAATATAGGTATGTGGTACCCCCATAAGATGGACATGGACACTATAGGCACAACCCGGAAGTTTGTGCCATGCCTAGCCGAAAATGAAGACGCCAGTCCCTGGGCTTCATATGCATCTGATAGAGGTTTCTCAGATGACCGGAGTGCCGTTTCCATTTTCACCACCAACGGAGAACTGGACGTACAAGACCAAGGCAATACGTCTGCAGAGGGATTACTTAAGACTTTGGCATATGGGATCACTTTCGGAAACCGTTCGGTTGGTCATCTGCAAAGCCAAGAGCGACTAATATTCATGCCCCCTGATGTCGCATTACCGGTTGCGGCTGAAGGTTGGTCAAAAGAGGATGCAAAGAATTTCATCTTTGAACACGCCTACGGAAGCCTTGGTAAATTCATACAATTTATGCCTGCCAAAGATGCTAGGGTGGAAGAAGAATGGCAGTGGATACGTGGTAAAACTGAACAGGAATTATTGGACACTACTATACCGCTGCTGGCCAGCCCCGACAAAATAGATATTGTCGTAGTTGGTGCTGATAGAGCAAAAACACTTGTTTTCCCGACAGGACCAAGTCCAGAAACTATCGGAATAGATCAGTATCTGCCGTAAACATTAGCTCGTTAATGGCAATGAACACACAATTAATCAAAGTTATTAACAGGATTCATGGTTACTGGTTCTGGCGGTTGCTCAAGTGAAGGTGGAGCAACATATTATTTCTAAAATTAACAGATTGAACACAAAGGCTAGGTGAAATATGTCGACTGGAAATAGTAATGGCGGTCCGCTTTCAGGTATCAGGATGCTGGATCTAGGGCGCTACCAAGCAGGGCCAAGATGCGCTCTCATGTTTGCAAGGATGGGTGCCGAGGTTATTAAAGTCGAAGCCCTCAAAGGTGATGAAAGCAGGCAAAATGGTCCGACAGTAAGAGGCCAGAGTGCCTATTGGGTACAGTACAACAGTGGTAAAAAGAGCCTGGCGATAGATCTGCGAACAGACAAGGGAAAAGAGGTTTTGACGAGATTAGTCAGAAAGTCTGATATTTTCCTTCAGAATTTTCGGCCCGGCACCATCGATATTATGGGATTTGGATATGATGTTCTGAAAAAACTAAACCCTAAAATTATCATGATTAACGCTTCCGCCTACGGCCAAGACGGCCCACACCGGGATAAAGTTGGCTTTGATCCTATTGGACAAGCAATGGGTGGCCTGATGTCGTTAACTGGGCTAAAAGGAGACCCTCCAACAAAGACTTACTTCCCTTTGATCGATCGAATAACCTCCCTACATGCAACTGTCGGAGCCTTGGCCGCTCTGTGGGAAAGGGAAATCTCAGGGGAAGGTCAGGCAATCGACGTCTCGCTAGCTGATACAGGATTCACCGTAAATGAAATACCAATAACCGCCTATCTTGGCGACGGCTATGTAACTGAAAGGGCCACTAGCTATGGGGGTGCAGATAACCCGCTTGGTGGAATGTACAAGACCTCAGATGGGTTTGTAATCATAGCAGCCGGAAATAACAACATATGGAAAAGAATGTGCGAGGCTATAGATAAACCAGAGTGGGTAGCAGACGAAAGGTTTATCTCCAGAGCGTCTAGGTCTGAGAATGGTGCGGCTATAAATGATGTTTTAACTATTTGGTTTTCAGAGAGGAAAATGAAGGATGTGGTGGACTATCTATCAGGTTTTAGTATTCCTTGCGCTCCTGTGAATAATGTAGAACAGGCCGCACAGGAATCTCATCTGCACGAAAGAGAGATTCTTATGGAGGTCCCCGACCCGATCGCAGGAAAAATACATGTTGCGGGTAAAATGATTAAATTTAGCCGAACTGAAATGGTGGTGGGATCAACGCCTACTGTCGGGCAACATACCGAAGAGATATTAAGAGATATCGCAGAATACACTGAAGATGAGATTAAAGAGTTAGATGATAATAACGTGGTTGCTCGGAGCTAATTTATTCGAAATTTGCGCTATGATAACCTTCTTAAATCGTTTGAATAGATAGCGGGAGTGATTAGGATTCCGGCTAAAAGGTTTGATATGAGGTATTTCTGATGAGTCATGATGAGATTAACAGAGAGTCAGTAATATGGATGTACGAGAAGATGTTCACCATTCGACGTTTTGAAGAACAAGCAAGGCGTGAAGCAGATGCTGGCAAGTTAAGAGGAATCCATTCTTCCATTGGACAAGAGGCAGTCCCAACGGGAGTATGCGCTCAACTTAGAGATGAGGACTTTGTCCTGGGCACTCACAGAAGCCACCACCACTGCATTGCCAAAGGTGTGGACCTAAATGAAATGATGGCAGAGCTCTTGGGAAAATCTACAGGAACTGGCAAAGGAAAGGGCGGCACAATGCATATTGCCGACATAAATAAAGGAATGCTAGGTGCTAATGGAATAGTCGGGTCCAATATACCAGTAGCCACAGGAGTAGCCTTAACTGCTAAAGTCAAAGGAACGGACAATGTGAGCGTTGTTTTCTTCGGTGACGGCGCTTCAAGTCAAGGAGCCCTCCATGAATCGATGAACTTGGCGAGCATATGGGACCTACCGGTGATATTCGTGTGTGAAAACAACAGGTATGCTGAATCAACTCCTTTCGAATATTCAGTCGCGGGAGGATCCGTGTCTAATAGAGCCGATGGCTATGCAATTCCAGGGGTGACAGTTGACGGGCAGTCAGTATTGGATGTCTTTGAAGTGGCAAAGGAAGCAATTGGAAGAGCAAGAGCCGGAGAAGGTCCGACACTAATAGAAGCTCAAACCTACAGATATCTAGGCCACGCCGGTCATGATGACCCCCTTACTTACAGATCTGAAGAAGAGCAGAAATACTACATGGATCGTGATTGCATCCTTACATTCAAAAATTACATATTGGACAGCTCAATAGCTAATGAAGAAGAACTCGCAAAAATTGAAGTGAATTGTGAAACTGCAGTGGCCAAATCAGTGGAATTTGCTGACAAAAGCCCTTTCCCTGACCCTGAGGCTCTAACAGAGGATGTTTATACATCTTACAAAAACTAATTCATCTTTGTTCTACATTAGGCACATTTAAACCCTAAAACTAGAGAAAGTTTGAGGAGATAGTTCATCCGCACTGCTGGCCACTTCTGGGTTAACTGAAGACCAAACATGCTCTCCGGCAATTTGAAGTTTCTCATTGGTGTGCCGTTCATTAATTTTTAAAACTTCCCTTCCTTTCATAACCCATTCACCGTCGATCATGACATCCTTCAATTCATCCGCAGTGGCGTTATATACAATGTTTTTGATGGGGTCACGTAAGGGAACCATAAACATCGACGAGGTATCCCAGAAAAGGAGATCGGCCTTGGCCCCAAGGGAGATACGACCCAAATCATCTCGGTGAAGCATTTTAGCTGGGTTGAGGGTAGCTGCATTAAAGACATCAGCTGCAGTAGATTTCTCAGTCTGTCGACTCATAATCTTACCTACCACAGCAGACCAGCGCATAGCTTCTATCATGGACTGCGGGCATGTATCTGTTCCAAGGCAAACATTTACCCCGGCATCTAAATACCCGGGAAATGATTCCATAGCGATACCTCGCCTGTTAAAAACCCATGTGGCATGGGCAACGGAAGCTTTTGTCCGTTCCAAAATTGATAGATCGTCTCCGGCAAAATTTACCCAACTATGACCTGCCGGATACATGACGTGTCCCAAAAGGGCCCAGTCATTAAGAAAATCAATTGAATCTAACCATTCTACGGGAGTCATACCGTAACGCCTGACAATTTCCTGAAATTCAAAAACCGCTTGGCTTGTATGCAAACTTATCGGCACTCGCATCTCCTGAGAAGCTTCACTACTCATGCGAAGTAGCTCCTCAGTACAGTTATCAATTTGGGCAGGGCCTAAAAACCCTTTTATTCGCCCATTACCACGTCCATCTACCCGTTCTACAAAATTGACTGCTTTTTTAAAACCTTCAATTCCAGCTGGCTCATTCCAATCGTATTCAACCTGTCTACCAGTTGGGGTAATCCAACTCGCAGAGCTGTACATATTGGCTATATAGGCCCGCAATCCAGCTTGTTCAGCAGCGTCAGCCACATAATCCCCCATTCCGCCTTGCTCCATAATTGTGGTAGTTCCGGTCCTGATAAGTTCAACGATCGAGTAGTCAACACAAGCCTCCTTGTCCTCATCTCTCATAGCTCCCCCCCGAGCCCTTAGCATGACAGGCAATCCCGACAGGTAAAATTGGCGGCTCCCGATGTCTTCAATAAAGGATTTATCCAAAGGCGAACCAGCCATATGGCAATGGGTATTTATAAAACCAGGAGTAACGATCCGGTCGCCTGCATCGATAACTTCATCCACCGGTTCATCAAAAGTTTTCCCAACAAAAGTTATTTGACTTCCATCCACTACAATGCAGCCATCCTGAAGAATGCGATGTCCCCCATCCTGATACGCAACGATTATTCCGGCCTCTATTTTGATACGTTTAGGCAATTCTCACCTCGACAAAATTTACTAAGTTATACAGCTTCCGAAAATTTTAAATGGTAAAGGGAACCCTGATTATCAGCATATGAACTGCACCAGTTCTTATGTGGAGATATTATCTCTACTGTGGTCATGTAAGCAATATGTTTCTCAGGTCAGCAAAAGTAAAGAAAAATAGGGATAACCAGTAATCGTTTGTTAGAATGTGCCTTCCAGGTATTGCCGATATTTGTTGCTAGTCTCAAACCAGTTGCTAATAAAGCATCCCAAAATATAAATTTCTGTCTAAAAGGGGCTCACATGACGAACGCCATAATAAACATAGTTAGGGAACCAAAACCGGGTCACTACGCCCAGGTATTAGCCTCAGTGAAAGATCTTTTCCCCTCACTTGATAGACCTGGTAATGTCACTAGTACACTTGCACATCCAAAATCATCAAATCGAGAAGTAATCGTCTCTCTTACAGGTCTTACCCTGGACGAGGTCGAATCCATAATGGAAAGTACTGAAAGCTCTCCACAATTCCGACAAAAATTCGACGCAATAGCAGTCAATTGCAATTCTGTGAAAGTTCAAATACTTCGAGTAATCGCTCCTCCGGAAGGATTTGCTGAAGGCTCCAAGTTTATGACTAGAAATGTCCTGATGGCAAAGAGAGGCCAGGCAGGAAAAGTTATGGATGTGATGTTGAGATGGAGAGAAGCCATGGAAATAAAACCTCTTTTAACCACTCCGCTCGGAGGAAACCTGGATGTTGTGAGAGCCACCGTTGCCTATGCAAGTCTGGAAGGAGTTGCAGAGGCGGGATTGGACATCGCGACCAATCCAGATTATCAAAGCTTCAGAGATGATTTAGCCGAACTTACCAACAGTGCCTTCCGATCAATAAGCACAATCGTTGCCAGAAGAACCCCATAAATCCCTTACATGGTTACAATGCCAATATAGGATTATGAAAAACCAAAATAGGTTGCGCCATACCAGCACTACCTCGGTCATTCAAAAAGCTTCTCTGAGAAAGGGGGTAGTCTTGATAAAAGGAAACCAGAATCAGATCTTGCAACAATTAAATGGATTTTGTCCAAACTTGATCGGCCAACTTAAAAACTTAACTGAAGAAGATTGGTCAACTCAAAGTCGCTGCGATGACTGGACAGTGAAAGATGTAATGGCACACCTATCATCAGTATTGACTAATTATCTTATTTTTATAGATTCTGCAAAAAATGAAGAAAATATTTTAGATGACCCCAATAGTTCGAGAGATGAACCAGGTACGCTAGACGGTAAATCACTAGCTGGCCGCCTCTCAGAAAGAGCCAAAGAAACTAGTAGAAGTTTCGATTCAAAAGATGTACTAATCAACGAATTAGAACTTAGATTTCAGAGGTTATTGGATGGCTTCAATTCTTGCCAAGACAACCAATGGCATTTGCCGGCATATCACCCCGTAAATTGGGTTTCGGTTCAGGGAATCCTTTTATGGACACTGTTTGAGTCGACAATTCATGCCTGGGATGCCTTAAATGCCGTAGATGAAAAATATTTGGTCGACGAAGGATTAGCGCCGCTATTGCCTGAGTATTTCTGCGATAAGCTTATCAACCGATGGTTTAAAACCACTGATTCTACTGAGAGTCCTTCACAGACGCTAGCAGTTAATTTTGGTACTTTGAATGGGCTACGGATAGCCAGCGCCATAGGTAAATTGGATATAGAAGAGCTCCCAATTAATTCCTTTGATTCAGATGCAGAAATACACACCTCACCAAGTGAATTCGCATTGCTAATCACAGGCCGGAAAAGCCTATCAAAGTCTATTGAAGATACTTCCACCCAACTAACAGGTAATCAGAGTCATGTCGACTCATTTTCCAGATGGTTCACCGGGTCATAATTAAAATTTTAAAGGCCTAAACTCTAAAGCCCGACAAATCCTCTGACGGCTTCTATGAAGGCTTCAGGTTGATCCACCATCACTACATGTCCTGCACTTGCCACATCAACAGATGTCACGTCTTTACCAAGGTTTTTCATCTTATTGATTGTATCGTCGCTCACTAGTCCACTTTCTGCTCCTCTTATCTCAAATATTGGGCATTGTATGTTCTCTATGGCTGACCAGTATCTACCAATTAAATCGGTACTAGTCATATCCGGGAGTGGATTATCGAACCCATTTAAATCCGCTTTCCATGTCCAAGTACCTGAATCTGTTTGCTTCAACCTGGATTCAGCTTCTTCGTGTAACCGTCCGTCCGACGCCAGGCCATTTCCTGATCTAAGCCATTGGTAACCATCTTCGAAAGTTTGGAATTCCGGAGGTACAGGAGGTGCAGGTGGTGCCTGAAGTCTTTCTGTCGAAGGTTCAGGTGCTATGTCGACCATGACAATCCGATCTACATTATTTGCGTTCTTTGCCGCGTACAGAATCGAATGCCACCCGCCCATGGAGCAACCCACAAGAGTCATATTTTTAAAATCCTTTATTTCGACAAATTCTGCCAGATCTTCTACAAATCGATCTCGCGCATAGCCATCCCTCGCCCACTCGCTGTTCCCATGGCCACGTTGATCTAGGGCAAAAACGTGATACTTTGAAGATGCAAACTCTGCAAACTCTCTCCAAGATGCCGCCGAATTTGTATGGCTGTGGAGGCAAATTAACACGGGGCTACCTTGTTGACCCCACTCGTAAAAAGCAAGGGAATTCCCATTGATCTGGGCAATCTGTGCGGTTGGCATATTAGACATAATTAACTCCTATTCAAAACATCACCACAAAGTACTACTTTAGGTATTAAATCAGTCCCTATATACTGGGTCAAATCCATCTCAGACATTAACGATTTATGATCATAGGCTTACCCAAAGAAACGAAAGATCAGGAACTGAGGGTTGGAATCACACCCGCCGGTGTAAACACGCTCATAAAAAGTGGCAACCGGGTACTCGTACAAAAAAACGCTGGAGTTGGTAGTGGTATTTCAGATGACAGTTACATCCAAGTTGGTGCTGAGCTAGTCAAAGCCCCAGAAACTTTGTTTTCATCTTCCGATCTTATAGTAAAAGTAAAAGAATTTCAGATACATGAATGCGAACTTCTACGCCCTGGCCTCACAACTTTCTCCTTCCTATCTTTAGGAATTAATCCTAAGCTTGCACAGGCACTAATGCAAAGTGAAGTTACTGCCATTGCCTATGAAACAATAGAACTCAAGGACGGCTCTTTACCAATACTTAAACCCATGAGCGCATTAACCGGTCGATTAGCGATAGATGTGGCAACACATTACCTAAAAAGCCCTCAAGGTGGTTCAGGAAAACTGTTGAGCGGTATCTCAGGGGCAGAACCGGTAAGGGTCGTAATAATTGGTGCTGGGGTGGCAGGGTTTCATGCTGCTGAATTGGCGTTGAATATGGGTGCCAAAGTCACGGTTCTAAGCCGTGGTGGAAAACGTCTAGAAGAACTTAAACAAGGCCTAAATAATCACAGCGAATTAGAAGTGGCCGAAGCATCCAACCTCAAAATAGCAGAGTCAGTCGAGTTAGCTGACGTTGTGATTGGTGCAATTCGTGATACAGGTGGCTCAGTTCCCAAGCTTGTAAGCAGATCTATGGTCCGTTCAATGCAAAAAGGATCTGTAATAATTGATGCATGTATTGACCAGGGGGGGTGTATTGAAACTAGTCGTGAGACTACACTCAGTAACCCCATTTATGTAGATGAAGGAGTAATCCATTATTGCATTCGCAACATGCCTGGAGCTGTTCCAAGAACGGCTACTGAGTCTCTTGTTAACGCCACCCTTCCCTACATAGAGTTAATGGCCGAGAAAGGTATTCAGGCGGCGTTGGCATTTGACGATGCTCTAACCTTGGGAATTAACGTGGAAGGCGGTAAAATAGTCCAAAGTGCTGTTGCAAAGACCCTTGGCTTCGAATTCCAATAACGTAACTTATCTACAATTACTTTGCTGTCCGAAAACCATTCCACAACCAGTTTTAGACCAGAATTAAACAAAACAGAACAAGTCTATAGAGCCTATATTTTTACCTATTTTTTTTGCTTCCGACAATACTTTTCGGATTCAAGTTACCAATCCTGCCACTTTCTGTCCCAGCATTGCTATCGATAACAGCATTAATTAGGGTTGGTTTTCCAGAATCCATCGCTTCATTCACAGCACGACTTAATTCCTCCGGCGTTGTCACGCTCACCCCAACTCCTCCGAAAGCCTCTATCATCTTGTCGTACCTTGAATTTTTAACGAATACGGTGGTAGCAGCGTCTGTTCCGCCAGTCGGATTGGTGTCCATACCACGGTAGATACCACTGTTATTGAAAACCACCACGCAAACCGGAAGGTTATACCGGCAGATTGTTTCAATTTCCATACCGGAGAACCCGAATGCGCTATCTCCTTCGATTGCGAGTACAGGCTGACCTGTTTCCACAGCCGCTGCGATTGCAGAACCCATTCCAATTCCCATTACACCCCAGGTCCCCACATCTAGTCGTTTTCTGGGTTTGTACATATCAATTACTGTCCTAGCGAAATCAAGGGTGTTGGCACCTTCATTTACAAGGACTGCATCGGGTCTTTCTTTGATAATTGTTTTCAACGCACCGAGGGCCCCGTGAAAGTCCATCGGATCGTTGTTGTTTTCGAGTCTTGGTGCCATCCGAGCAACGTTGGTTTCAACTTTGGATCTTACTTCCTCCGTCCATTCTGACGGTGGCATCGGCCACTCTTCTCCCATCCTGTCAAGAAGCAATTTAACGCACGAACCTATATCACCCACCACCGGAGCAGCAATCTCGACATTGCTGTCCATCTCTTTAGGTTCTATATCAACCTGAATAAATTTCTTGGGTTGATCACCCCAGGTTCTACCTTTACCGTGTGACAAAAGCCAATTTATCCGAGCACCTACCACCATTACCACATCAGAATCTTTTAACACTAGCGATCGCGCCGCAGAAGCAGATTGTAAGTGAGTATCAGGCAAAAGTCCCTTGGCCATACTCATTGGTAGATATGGAATACCGCTTTTTTCCACCAAATCTCGAATATCCTCATCTGCCTGTGAATAGGCCGCCCCTTTACCTAGAATAATGAGAGGGCGCTCAGCTGATCTGAGCAAACCTAAAGCTCTATCAATTGACTCATGTGAGGGAAGCTGACTTGGAGCGGCATCGATAACCTTCACCAGTGATTCAGCACCTTCATCAGCATCAATAACTTGAGTAAAAAGTTTACCCGGAAGATCGAGGTACACACCACCTGGTCGCCCAGAAACAGCAGCACGTATGGCGCGGGCAATACCAATGCCAATATCCCCTATATTGAGCACTCTGTAAGCAGCCTTGCAGAGTGGTTTTGCAACTGCCAGTTGGTCCATTTCCTCATAGTCACCCTGCTGCAGATCAACTATTTCTCTCTCAGAAGATCCACTAATCAAGATCATTGGAAAGCAGTTTGTTGTGGCGTGGGCTAGAGATGTCAGACCATTCAAAAACCCAGGAGCTGAGACAGTCAAACAAATTCCAGGTTTTTTCGTGAGGAACCCCGATGCAGCTGCGGCGTATCCTGCATTTTGTTCATGGCGAAATGACAGTATCCGCATATCTGAGGCCTGCATCATACGTCCAAGATCAGTAATAGGAATCCCTGG
>DJMH01000108.1 GCA_002435305.1 Dehalococcoidia bacterium UBA6495 | reverse complement strand
ACAGTCACAAAATCAGACTAATTGGGTTCATTTAATACTAGCTTGATAAGACTCAGCAGGATAAATGACCTGCATCTGCAAATCTATTAATTCGGAACCCCCTTCGGTCGCCTTTGATAGAACTACTTAGGTCCCAGCTATCAGGATCAATTTCAAAATCAAATATTGCAGTATTGGGTATTCTTAGATTCCACACACGATTGGTTCCAAGAATTACTCCTATCAAATGAACTAAGAATCCACTATGTGAATAGGCAATAACAAAATCTTTTGAGTTATGGCCCTTAACAAGAAATCCTATAACTGTCTCAGCTCTTTGCCTAATGTGATAACGAGTTTCAGCCTTTGGGACTAAATCAAAATTTCTGGATCTGCGAAATTCTTCAAATATCACAGAGTATTCCGTTGATAATTCGTCGGATGTTTTCCCTGAAAAAACCCCGGCATCATTTTCTCTCAAATCTTGAATTTTATGAATAGGAGTAGCGGGCAAAGATATTTCGGCTGTTTTGTAAGCCCTTGTTAATGGACTGGAATAAACATGAGTAGGTTCTAATTCTTCCTTAACGAATCTTTCACGAAGCTTTTCACACTGGCCTTGACCGTCTTTCGAAAGATCAAAATCCATGGTCCCCTGCCAGCGACCTTCAGCATTAGCTTTGGATTGAGCATGCCTGACTAAGATTAATCTCATTTTTTTATACCTGCTGACGGCACGGTGTCCGATTTAAAGTGGTTAGCCTGTTCTCTAAATCTATCGAAAATCCCGCCGGCAACAACCAAAAGCCCCGCAAATATCATCAAAATGGTAGACAATTGAAATGCCCTCGCCATTGCTGAGGCATATGCGGTTCGCAAACCGATATCTTTAAGCTTCTCAGGATCCGATAAATCCGCTTCATACCCTAACCCGGCCATTACTGATACAACGATGGCGGTTGGTATTGCGATTCCTACAATATGGGCACCATTCCTAGTTAAATTTAAAAATGCAGAAACAATGCTATAGTGTTTTCTACCGGCACTCCCCATGATCGCACTAGTATTAGGGGCCATAAAAATACTCATTCCCATCCCAGACAACCCTGACGCTATACCCACTAAAGCCAAGGTAGAAGTCAGACTCACTTCAGAGAACAAATACATCGCCACAGAACAAAAAGCCATTCCAATAACTGATGGAACCGTGGTGCCGATTCTGTCAGCTAGTCGCCCACTAATCGGACCAAAAATAGCCATTAAAATGGACCCGGGTAATAAATACAATGCTGCAGTAACTGTTGTTAACCCTAGCCCTGAAACCAGAAAAAATGGCATTAAAAAAAACGTGCTTGAGCTTGCGGCAAAAGATATAAATCTTGAGAAAGAGTCCAAAGAAAAAGAAAAAGATTTAAATAGACCAAGAGGCAATATTGGATTTTTTGCTGTTTTTTCTCTAAGAAGGAACGCTGTGAACAACAATATAGAACACAGAGTTCCTAAAATAATATAGGGAGAGGATAGTGATAATTTGTTGATAAAAGTTATAACCAACATTAGCGAGAGCAGGAATAAAGCAGAGATGAAAGTTCCACTCCAATCAAAATTCTTGACGGAATCTTCTTTCCTAGAGCTTTTCTGAGGATCAGGCGTCAAAATTAACATGGCAACCCACATTGCAAAAATGCTAAATATTGCTATGAAAATGAAAATGGCCCTCCATCCAAAATAACTATCAATACTGCCACCTAATACTGGGCCTCCAATAGCTCCTAGCCCAACGATAGTCATGTGTAACCCGAGGGCTTTACCTCTCTCTTCGTCAGGGAAAGAACGTGCAATCATTGCCATGCCATTCGCCTGCAAGGCTGAAGCACCAATACCCATAAAAATTTTGCCTACTATGACCATCCAAAATTCTTGAGCAAAGCCAGTAAGCGCGGTAGCACAAGCAAATATCAACAGCCCACCTATCCATATCTTTTTTCTCCCTATGGAGTCAGCAATAGCACCTGCCGGCATCATTAAAGCACTTACACTCAACATGTAGGCAATGGCCATCCACTGAGCAGTGGGAATATCTGCCCCAAAATGTTCCGCAATACTGGGAACAACTATAGCTGTCGCAGACTGTTCAACGATGGATATGAAAGTGCCAATCGCAACTGCCCCGTAAACCCACCATCGATATGAAGGTTTATCCTGGATTCGACTTAAAAAGAAAATCATCGATACTATTGTCTACTGTGATCCAATTTGGGTAATGTGGATTTCTCCCTTGTCATCAGCAACAAATAGACTTTGAAAATCATAACCTCTACGTTTAAGTTCATCACTGCCACCAGCCCTTCGATCCATTATGGATAGCACTTTAACAACCTCGCAGCCTTCATCTTCTACCGCTTCAATGGCGTGAAACAAACTGCCTCCTGTTGTACATGTGTCATCAACTACAGCAACCTTCTGCCCTTCATAAAAATGTCCTTCAATATTTCTACCACCGCCATGAGTCTTTTTTTCCTTCCTTACAATCAAAGCCGGCACAGGTTTCCCTTCGATGTAACTCAAGGTACTAACGGAGGAAACAATCGGATCGGCTCCTAAGGTAGGTCCTGCTAAAGCCTCTGCATTACATTTATACAGAATAGGTAAAAAGCACTTAGCTGTGAGGTACGATCCTTCCGGGTCAAGAGTTAATAGCCGACCGTCAAAGTAGTAACGGCTTTTATTTCCTGACGTCAGGGTGAATTCACCGAATAGCAGAGCTTTTCTCTCTTTAGCTACCTCTAATAATCTCTCGATATCATTCATTTCAATAACAGAATATATTCCATAATAATATTAATTTAGGCCAATAAATGATATAGCTTTTCCTTCTGAATGTATTCATTTACTCCCTGAGGAACTAACTCTGTTACATCCTGTCCGTTTTGAATAAGGTTTCTTACCTTGGTAGATGAAATCGCGGGAGAGTTAACTTCAATCGTTCTTAATGAATATTTTCTTTGCCTAGACTGATATGGTTTCGATTTATCAATTTGGAAACCAGGACGGGTTAATCCAACAACTTCACATTCGGAGTGGAGTGAATCTGGGTCCTCCCATTTATCCATTTCAATTATTGAATCCGTCCCTAGCAGAACAATCACTTCATGGCCATTTCGTTTCAATTCCCTCACTGTGTCTAGAGTATAGGAAGGTCCAGACCGGAAAATCTCAATATCTGAGACTTCTAAAAAGGGAATTTTTTGAATTGCCAGGGACACCATGTGGTATCTTTCTTTTGGTGATGCCACTAATTCCGTTCTCTTTAGATAGGGATCTCCAGCAGGGATCATGATTACCTTATCCAATTTAAGAATTCGACGAGCAGAATTTGCAGCTTGGATGTGACCGTTATGTACGGGGTCAAAAGTTCCCCCAAAGAGTCCAACGAACACTACAAACTCCTAATAAATTAAGTATCTCTATTTCTAGCGATTTTTATGACAGGATACAGGATATAGTTGCAAAATCCTGATATTCTAGAGCCAATCAACACCTTGACTTGAGGCATTTTGCTCGATGAAGTATGACTATTTAGTGATAGGCGCAGGTTCTGCAGGGGCGATAGTGGCCTCTCGACTTTCAGAAGATCCTGAAAGCTCTGTTTTGCTCCTAGAAGGAGGACCTGACTACCCAATATTTGAAGATCTGCCAGAGGACATTAAATATGGGTATGCCACAGGTACCGATCTAGCTGTCTCTGATGAACATGATTGGGGATACACTGCCACCGTAAACAATCAAAGTGAAACTGGCAATCGAATGATTCGACTGCCCAGAGGTAAACTAACAGGCGGCACCAGTTCAATAAACGGACAAATATTTCTTCGAGGATTAACTCACGATTTCGAAAGCTGGTCCGAAAACGGACTCCACAATTGGGATTACCAAAAAGTTCTGCCTTATTTCAGGAAACTGGAAACAGATTTGGATTTTCATGGGGATTTTCATGGGACCGATGGTCCAATCGCGGCGAAGCGGTTTCCCAGAGATCAATGGACCGCACCCCAAGAAGGATTTTATCAAGCGTGCATTGATAGGGACTTCGGCAAAGCCACAGATTTCAATCTTCCAGATGCAACAGGCGTAGGCGCACTCCCATGCAACAATCCAAACGGTATCCGCGTGAGTACTTCTCTTGGATATCTAACTCAATCAAGGCATCGTATGAATTTCACCCTACGATCAAATTGCACAGTAACAAGGCTCATAGTAGACAAAAATAGGATTTCAGCAGTTGAAGTGGAAAGTGGCGGAGATATATTTAGGGTGGAAGCAGAAACAGTGATACTTTCCGCAGGAAGTTTAGCCAACCCTAAAATATTAATGCTGTCTGGAATAGGCCCTCAAGACAATTTAATGTCATTTGGAATAAAACCCTTAATAAATTTGGAGGGCGTCGGCAAGAACCTTCAGGATCACCCACAGAATTTTGTGTTAGCCAAAGTAAAAAATCTCGAATCTTTAGATACTAAATCTCCACGGCTACAAGTTGGTTTGAGATATACATCTCAAGATTCAACCCTGACAGACGATATGATGATGTGGATGGGTTCTTATGCTGTTAGTGGAGATTATAGGGACATATTGCCTTTACGCGATTCTCACAGCAGAGCCCAAGCACAGCTGACAGGAATACAGATCACAATTTCTCTTTATCTAGGTACAAGCAAAGGAAGTGTTGTTCTTAAGTCTGCGAACCCAGAAGACAAACCTATGGTGAATTTAAATCTGTTAGCAACTGAAAGTGATGTTAATAAAATGGAAGAAGGTGTCCGATTGGCCTCTGAAATTATGGATAGCTCTTACCTAGAGGACATAGTAGATTTTCGAACGAGCCCGACAAACAATATACTGGGCGATAAAAACAAATTCCACGAATGGCTCCGCTCCACAACCACTACGGGAAATCATCTGACAAGCACATGTTCCATGGGAAAATCTTCTGATAAATTTGCGGTTGTAGATGAAGATTGTCGCGTATTCGGGGTCGATAACCTATATATTGCTGACGCCTCCATAATGCCGGACACAGTTAGGGCAAACACCAATGTCACAACAATGATGATAGGAGAAAGATTGTCCGCTTTTTTGAAAGGTAGCGAATAATGAGAACCCAGAGTTAGGAGTAAAAATGCCGAAAATTGATATTAATGGTATAGAAATAGAATATCAGCGATATGGGCCAAACACAGGGAGGGCAGAATCCATAATATTTGCTCATGGTGCGGGGGGCAATCTACTCTCATGGTTTCAACAAATACCCTATTTTTCTCGTAAGTACGACTGCATAGTTTTCTCACACAGAGGATTTGGGCATTCCTATGATTTGAAGGACGCCCTAGGTGTGGAATCCTTTCCCGATGATTTGAAGAGCCTCGTGGATGCATTGGAAATCAAAAATATGCATTTAGTAGCCCAATCGATGGGCGGAAGAACAGCTTTAGGATTTGCGGTCAATCATCCCAAAAGGGTTTTAAGTATAACTTTTGCTGACACAACTGGAGCGATGGGTGAGCTCGATGTTGAAACAGCCCTTTCTCATTGGAGAGAATCCCATCCTGATACGAGAGGGATCGGCTTTAGGGCCCTTTCGGATGGATTTCGTACCCGTAATCCGGCTATGGCAAACCTTTATCTTCAAATACAAAGATCTAATCCTCCGAGAGATGTGAGTGGAGGGGTTCTTTATGGAGGTCCTAGAGCGAAAGATCTTAAAAAACTAATTATGCCCGTCCAGTTCATCGTTGGAGAAGATGACGAAATAACCCCGCCTCACGTCCTGAACCTAGCATCAGCTCATATTGAAGGGTCCAAAGTGATCATCATTCCCGATTGCGGTCACTCTGTTTATTTTGAAAAACCAGAAATATTCAACTTCGAGGTAGAGAAATTCATCGAAGGGTGCTCTGGTTAGGCAGGCCAAAATACCAACTTTTTTTGGGTCTGCCTTTAGATTAGAGACAAAAAAACAGAAATCGGCTCAGATAATTTAGATGGGATCGAATCGTGCAATTTAAGAATTTTCTGCTATTCTGTACTTCGCTTCCTAGGGGCAAAAATTTAAGACGAGTTTGGAGTAGGGTACATGATTAGTACTAAAGCCAATACAGAAATTACCTTGATGGCACACCTTATGAGAAGGGCAGGATTTGGAGCTTCCCGAGAGGAACTCGAAACCAGGTGCAAAAAAGGGTACACGGAAACTGTGGAAGAGTTGTTGGCTCCCTTAACTCAAACTCCTGTTGATATATACGAATTTCTAAGATACTACCCAATGTGGTGGAAACCGGGAACCATGGGAGGGTTAGGTCAAGCCCCATGGGTTTGGACAATGATTAATACTGCCTCACCACTTCAGGAAAAGTTATGCATTTTTTATCACAATATCTTTGCTACCGGTGTCTCTAAGGTTGATCACTACGACGAAATCCAAGATATGATTGATATGTTCCGAGAAAAGGGTCTTGGTCACTACAAGGATATTCTCCTTGAAGTAGCAAAAAGTCCAGCCATGATTTACTGGTTGGACAACAACGAAAATCACGCAGATTCCATTAACGAAAATTGGGGTCGAGAATTGTTAGAGCTGTTCACAATGGGGGTGGGGAATTATACCGAGGACGATGTTCAGGAATGTTCGAGGGCTTTCACCGGATGGACCCTAGAGCACAAGTTACCTAGATTCCATATGGGTAGATGGGATTGGCACTTCAAGTTCATAGAAGAAGATCACGACTATGGAGAAAAGGAATTCTTAGGACATAAAGGAACCTTCGACGGGGAAGAAGTAATAGATATCATCCTTTCTAAACCTGCAACGGCCAACTTCATGGCTAGGCATATTTATAATTTTTTTGTAGAAGACGAGCCCCAGGTACCGGCATGGTCTGTTGTTCCACCAAACAACCCTAGTGCGGTCCAGTTTTTGGCTGATGCCTTGATAGAGAGTGACTACCATATGGAAACAGTCCTTAGGAAATTATTCAATAGCGATTTTTTTAAGGAGTCACAATTCTCAAGGGTTAAGAATCCCGCGGAAGTTGTGGTAAGTACTCTGAGGTTGGTTGGAAATAGTAATCTTCCTGGGCCGGATATCTTGAATTGGACTAGCCAGATCGTCTACATGGGTCAGGATCTCTTAAATCCTCCAAGTGTTGAAGGGTGGCACTCTGGTGTAGAGTGGATCAACAGTGGCACCTTAATGAAGCGTACAAATTTCATGTCGGAAATGGTCGGTGACTATTCGCGACCGGGTGTTGCAAAAATGATAGATCGAGTTAGCTCCACATCTTTCAAACCTGAAGACGTAGTGGATGGTTGTCTTGATATCATGGGACCCCTAGAGGTTACAACTGAGACGAGGGCTGAGCTTATAGATCACGTTTCTCCACAAGGAGATTTCGACTGGCAATCAACCGGGGTAACAAGAACCTTGGAATTACTCCAACTTATAGTCGCAACCAGAGAATATCAATTTGCTTAACTACCGTTGTAAAGAAAAGGATAGAGGATAACGAGGATAACCATGACCGAAACCCCATCAAAAGACCCGGTGATAGTAGTAGTTCAATTATCGGGTGGCAATGATTACATGAATACTGTGGTGCCTCACAGTAACTCCCTGTATAGAGACTACAGACCCTCAGTTAATATAAATGAGACTGATGTAATCGAGCTCACCTCAGAAATTGGTTTTCATCCTGCCATGGCACCTTTAGCGGAAATGTATAAAGAGGGTGATGTTGCCATTATTCATGGGGTTGGCTACGAAAACTCTCCTCGATCGCATTTTAGATCCATGGACATCTGGCACACATGTGAACCTGAAACTCTCGGTACGGAAGGTTGGCTTGGCAGAGCAATCAAGCAAATCGACCCCAACAAAGGAAACGTGGTGACAGCCGTAAGTATGGGCCCATCACTTTATAGGGCTTTGGTTGCTCCCGACGTTCCAGTAGCCACAGTGGAAAATTTAGATAATTACGGACTCCTTACCGACATTTCCCCAGAACAAAAAAGGGATCGGGTACTAGATAGGTACAAAAAGATGTACTCTCCAATGATCGGATCTGGTCCAGTTATGGAATTTCTTGGTCAAACAGGCCTTGATGCAATGAAAGGAGCAGACATCTTAAATGTCGCACCTAGTTTGTATTCATCAACTGTTGAGTACTCAGATTCCTCAATCGCCAAAAAGCTCAAGGGAATTGCTCAAATACATTTGGCAAATTTAGGTACTCGGATTTTTTATTGTGACCTTGGAAGTTTTGACACTCATGCAGATCAACTTTCCACCCATAATAAACTTTGGTCCTCAGCGTCATCTGCCATAAGAGATTTCTTTGACGATTTGGAAGAACACCAGGCCGCTGACAATGTCACCATGTTTCTGTTTTCCGAGTTTGGAAGGAGAGTGTATGACAACGGTGCAGGAACGGATCATGGAGCCGGTGGTGTCTGCCTTGCTATAGGCAAAAACGTGAGAGGCGGAGAATATGGACAATACCCATCGATGAAGGAAGGAGATCTTGATCAGGGTGATTTAGTACCAGACATGGATTTCAGAAGCGTGTACACCACTCTGGCTGAAGACTGGATGAAATTAGACCCTGTGCCTATCGTCGGCGGACATTTTGAAAAGCCGGAATTTATGGGTTCTTCAAACTAAAATTAGCTATTTAAGTAGAGTATAGGTAGATTCAAAATGCTTACTACATCGGCAAAGGGTCGAGCTTTTGATTACAACCGAGTTGTAGGAGGTCGGGCATTCCGGGGAATAGTTTACGCCACGAAAGGGGCGGGAAATGATTTTTTTGTAGTGTTAAGAGACACCTACGGATCAGACGTAGTCAAGTTGACAATTGGCCCTAGCATAGATGATGAAGAGATTGAGATTTCATTTAGAGAAGTTCTTGAAGAAAACTTCGATGGTGCTTGGCCTAGTTGCGCAATTTTCAATGGCGAGCATTTGCTGGTCACGGATGAACTCCGAAATATACTTTCAGTTTTCACTCCACAAGGAGATCTTGTTAAAACCATAGGTGGCTCCGGCGATGGGGAAAGCCAATTTAATCGCCCGTCGGGAATCACGATAGATTCCGATAATAACGTCTATGTAGCCGATACTCTTAACCATCGCGTCCAAAAATTTTCCCGAGATTTAGTATTCATCCATTCGTGGGGAGAATTTGGGGAAACCGATGGATTATTAAATGCTCCTTGGGGGATTTGCACAGACAGTGACAATTTTGTCTATGTAGCTGACCATAAAAATCACAGGGTCCAAAAGTTTAATGCAGATGGAGCCTTCATAATGTCAGTAGGAGAATTTGGTTCCGGCGCCTCAAATCTGAACCATCCTTCAGACGTTTCTGTAGATGAATCAGGCGATATTTATGTGGCAGATTGGGTCAATAACCGGGTGCAGATCTACGATTCAACAGGTATTCACATAGCAAACCTAACCGGTTCAGCGGTCGAGCTATCAAAATGGCAAAAGCAGTACGTGGCCGCTAGTCCTGACGTATATAAGGCTCGGAGACGGGTATCAAGTTTAGAGCCTGAAACACTTTTTGCATTGCCAACATGCGTTAGTTTCGACGACTCGCAATCTAGGTTGCTAGCCGTGGATTCACAAAGATGGCGAATCCAAATATTCGATAAGATTACCAATTATAGTGACCCGCAATTTAATATTTAATTGATCAAATATATGTGCTCCCCACTAATGCCCTAGCATAGTGTTTTGGCTTAAAATGGGACCCATTTTCAATAGTAATCTTCATGTAATACTAATTGGGTATTATATTTTGTTGACTTTCGTCATATAATAGTCGAAGTTAAAAGCTACGAGTATTTTCGTGTGCTTGTTAAAGAAGTATTGTGTGGAGGTTACTCAATGCGCAAGAACGGTTTTATGTTTTTGGTGATCGGTGCCATGACGGCCCTGATGCTGACGGTCGCGGTCGGATGTAGTTCTTCAGATGAAGGCACTACTCCAGCAGCAGCCCCAGCAGCAGCCCCAGCAGCAGCCCCAGCGGCAGCTCCGGCCCCGGCTACAAAGCCAGCTCCGGCAGCAAAAACGAAGAATGTATTCGGACGCGAAATGCCAAGTGACGCTGCTCCAATGGCAGATCAATTCCTTAAGAAGAACTATGAAAAAGAGGGCGAAGCTCTTGAGTTCGCAGTCAGTGTTTACAACTCTGCTGCGGGAAGTTTTCAAAGTGGCTTTAGCTTAGCTCTATTGAGTACAGACCTTTCTACTGTACCTGGTGGTGCAGCTAGCTGGTCATCTTCAGACGATATGAAGACCTGGACATTCAACATCGACCCGGATCTCACGTGGAGTGACGGTGTCCCGTTGACTGCTCATGACTACGTGTATACATGGCAGTATTACGCTGACCCAGAACACGCTTACGACTTCACGTGGTACTTCGGTATGCTTGAAGTAGAAAACTATGGGGCAATTGAAGCCGGCGAGAAGGCTCTGGACACTCTAGGTGTTACAGCAACAGACGACAAAACCCTTGTCTTCCAGCTTGATACGCCAGCACCATATGTCCCCGGGTTTATGATGTATGGTTCCCCGCTCGCAAAACATGCCGCTGAGGCACATGGCAACTACTACTCCAATGATCCTGCGACAACAGTTTCAAGTACTCCATGGATCCTAAAAGAATGGGTGCCAAATCAGCATGCAGAATTTGAGCCTAACCTTAACTACTCAGGGAAGATAATTCCTTATGTTGAAAATGTTAAGTCTGTGTACGGTAAGCGACCATTTGATGCTTATCTTGCTGGCGAGATCGATACTGTCAACGGACCATTTACTCCAGCAGACCAAGAATATTTGATGGGTGATGCGGGGTTGATGAAAGAAAGAGGTCTTTCCCCTGGTGACTTCCGAACGCACTACCTTTTCTTTGACAACCAGAGCAAACCGTTTAACGATGTCAGAGTCAGGCAGGCTTTTGCTAAAGCTATAGACAGAGACGCGATCATTAAAAACATAGTCGGGGAAGCGGCCGGAGAGCCCAGGTACGGTATATTAATACCTGGTTTCCCAGATGCTGCCGGACCTGACAAACTCAAACAATACCAAGGTCTTGATGTCGCCGCAGCCCAAGCGCTGCTGGCCGACGCAGGATATGCAAACGGCGCAGGTTTTCCAAAGCTGGAGTTGGCTCTGAGACAAGAAACCGACCTCTTCCAAGCAACCTCAGCGGCAGTTGCCCAGCAGCTTAAAGCAAACCTAGGCGTTGACATCACTATCAACAATATGGACCGCAAAACTTACATGGCCAATCTAAATGACCACAATCTGCCATTTGCTATGGTCTCGTACGGTTTCGACTATGTGGACGCTTCAAACTTTATGGGTGTCTTCAAGACGGATGGGCGACATAACTGGAACAACAAGGAATTCGAAGATTTAAGAATAGAAGCAGGTGCGATGGCACTTTCAGATGAGAGGTCTGCCAAGATGATCAAGCTACAAGAAATTCTCTCTGAGGATGTCGGTAGCGTATTCTTCTGGTCACAAATTCAAAACCAGTTGCACAAACCATACCTGAAAGGTACATGGCGTGACACCAACGCGGCTGGTTGGACAGGTCTTCAGTACGCTAACTGGAATCCTGGTTTTGGGGCGCAGAACATCTATGAGGTGTATGTTGGCGATAATGTCAATGCGCACACTCGATCGGCCTACTAACCGCATGTGAGGTTTCTCGCTAGTAGCAAGAAACAAGAGAGATAAATTGAACGGCCTGCTCGGTACTTTTGTACCAGGTGGGCCGTTCTTTTAGGGAGGCCCAAAACGGACATTCAATCAATCCGAACTCAAATACCCGCACTCCAGAGTTGTACATATTTGAACTGTGGAACTTTCGGCCCCACCCCCAGCGTGGTCGCAGAGGAAGCAGTCAGACTAACCCGTCTTATAGAACACAAGGGACCATACGACCGAGACGTCAATGATGAGGTGTTAGCCTTATTTGAAGATTCTAGAAAAGGCTTTGCCAACTACATCGGGGCTTCCTCAGACGAGATAGCACTAACCCGAAATGTGTCAGATGGAATCAACATAGTAGCCGCTGGATTTGATTGGCTTCCTGGTGACGAGGTAATTATCACCAATGAAGAACATCCCAGTGGTTCACTTCCCTTTATGAACTTATCTGAACGGTACGGCGTCAAAGTGAACCTACTTAAATTCCAAACAGATTCGGTTCAACTCTTAATAGACTTGGAATCTTTAATAACCGATAAAACCAAGCTGGTCTTTCTTAGCCACGTATCGACTGTAGATGGCGCTAGATTACCCGCTAAGGAAGTTGGAGCATTTCTGAAGGCTCGAGACATCCCGTATATGTTGGATGGGGCTCACGCAGTAGGTCAGTTTCCAGTCTCTATGGGCGAACTGGGTTGTGATTTTTACGCTGGATGTGGTCATAAATGGCTTTTATGCCAGCAAGGAACCGGTTTTCTCTACGTAAAGAATGATTGGATAGCCAAGTTGAAGACAAGCTGGGTAGGCTGGGGAATGACTGAGGAATATGATCTTGATTCATTGTCCTATACAAGCCTCAAGACGGCACAACGATTTGAATTTGGTACTAGGTATTGGGCAACCCATGCATCAGGGGTTAAGGCTCTAGAGTTCCACAACAGGATAGGTCCTGAAAAAATATACGAAAGAAGCCACGATTTGGCCAGCCAACTAAAAAGACGTTTAATTGACATTCCGGGAATATCAATTAAAACACCGATGGCTAGAACTGATAGCACAGGAATAGTTGCCTTTTCAACCGCGGGCCTTAACCACCCTGAACCAGGCAATTGGCTGTGGAAAGAGCATAGAATTTTAACGGCGCACAACCCCGAAACGCAATCAATGCGGATTGCTGCTGCTTTCTATTTACTGGAGGAAGAAATAGATTTACTTGCAGACAAATTATCAGAACTTGCGTCTTAGACTAAATAAAGAGAAAATCCACTCATGATTAGATATTCTTTAGGAAGATTGTTAGGTTTAGTAGGGTCTGTTTTAATCATTTCCCTAATCCTATTCATCGCGGTCAGATGGTTGCCAGGTACGCCCTGGAATGAAGCTGAAATACCCTTGCAGGGGGCCGCGAAAGAAAACATGATGAGGAAATATGGATTGGACCAACCAGTCCATATTCAATACGCAAAATACCTATGGAATTTAATTCACTTAGATTTAGGCAATTCATTCATATTCAAAACTGAAACCGTTTGGGAAACAATAGCAAGAGGCTGGCCTGCGACAGCAAAGATAGGTACTTTCACGCTTCTAATAGCCTTTTCAATCGGAATTCCTGTTGGCATTATTGCCGCGCTCCGGCAAAATAGCCTACTGGACTACACCGTAACTTTTCTAGCTACAACAGGTATCACTGTTCCAAATTTTGCCGTTGCAGTATGGTTAGTTATGTTTATTTCCGTGAAAATGGACCTCCTTCCAACTCAAGGCTGGGGGACTTGGCAGCATATGGTCCTGCCAGTGGTAGCCTATTGCCTTGCTCCTACGAGCCTTATAGCGCGTTTTACAAGAGTCAGTATGCTTGAGGCAATGAGGTCCGATTACATCAGGACTGCACGAGCCAAGGGATTGGCGGAACCTGTAGTGATCCTTCGGCATGTTTTTAAGAATGCCTTGATCCCTATTATTACCCTCGTCGGGCCTTTAATCCCAAACCTGATGACAGGAAGCATTTTTATAGAAAACACCTTCGGGATACCTGGAATTGGTCGCCATTTCGTAACCAGTATTTTTGATAGGGATTACCCGGTCATCATGGGTGTTTTCATGATGGTAGCCGTTCTGTTTGGCCTTACTTATTTTATCAGTGATATTCTCTACACTTGGGCTGATCCTCGGGTGAGACTGACGGATCGCCAAATATGACCACCCTTAAAGAAGTAGAAGAAAAAGGTCAAAAGCGCCGCAAAGCCAATTTCGTGTGGCGTTTCAGGCGTAACAAATTGGCCGTCATCGGCTTTGGAGTCGTCTCTGCCTGTGTTTTCATCGCTACATTTGCGGACTTTTTGGCACCTACCCCATACGACGTGGGAAACGTGCTTGAAACAAGGCAGCCTCCCAGCTGGTCACACCTATTTGGCACCGACGGTGTGGGTCGCGATTACCTTAGTCGTATTATTTACGCCACACGGACTTCTATCATTGTAGCTTTGGGGGTACAAATCATCACCTTAAGCATAGGAATCACTTTAGGTACTCTTGGCGGTTATCTTGGGGGGTGGGTAGACCAGATAGTGGTCAGGATAATAGAAATAGCAACCGGCATTCCGGCTTTACTAATAGCGATGTTTATTATGGGATTGCTTGGGCATTCCATGTGGAACGTGATATTTGCTTTGGGGATTTCGGGCTGGGTCGTGGAAACGCGTATCACCCGCGGGCAGTTTTTGGCTTTTAAAGAGAGAGAATTTGTAATCGCAGCACAAGCCATCGGTGCCTCTAGACTCAGAGTAGCATTTAGACATATTTTCCCAAACATCGTACCTATATTGGCCGTCTTATTGGCCTTTCAAATTCCAGCTGTGATTTTCAATGAGGCCGGACTTAGCTTTTTAGGACTTGGAATTGATGAGCCGGTGCCAAGTTTAGGCAAAATGATATCGACCAGCCTTGCCTACGTCCGCACGTACTTGTATATGGGTATATTCCCGAGCCTCATGATAGCGATTATTACGATGGGCTTTACATTTGTAGGTGATGGCTTGAGGGATGCGTTAGATCCCACAATGAACCGATAGAGCCTTGCTTCTGGTTCTTACTATCGCTTTTCTTTATAGCTTCACTAGTTAGTCGCGACAGGTTATCCTTATGTGAAAGAAAACGATTAGCTGTCCTATTCGCCTTCGGCATCAATAGGCATAAGGTTTAATGATATGGTGCAATTCGAAAAAGAAACAATCGCCAGCCAATGGCAATCCTTGGACATAGAAAACGACTTACTTTCGGAAGCTGCGCGCAGCATAGGTGCAGGGAGTGCCACCGATGCTGGTCGTTTTTGGAGACTTCCCACAGAACATCCCGACCCCATTGTTTTAGCTGGTGGAATTCCGGACGATACCGCTCTTCCGACGGAAGACTTAATCAATAGTTTCTCTAAATCAATTAGAGACGATTTTCGTGAGTCGCTTATGTACGGAGGCTGGTTTGGTTATGAAGGCCTACGTCAATTAATAGCTGACCGCCAAAATAAAATTGAAGGAACAAACCTTCTTCCTGACAATATAATCATGCACAATGGAAGCTCTGGGTGTCTCGAAAACGTCTGCAAGGCTTTCGTAGGATCTGGAGACATCGCCATCGTAGAATCTCCAAGTTACTCGGGAACGGTAAGGGCCATTAGGGGATTCAGGGCAGAAGTTGTTGAGGTGCCAATGGATAAAGAAGGCATTAACCCGGATTTATTTAAGGAAACTGTCGAATCGCTTGTGGCCCAAGGTAAAAGAGTAAAACTCTTTTACACCATCCCTGATTATCACAATCCAATGGGTAATGTGACTACCTTGGAAATTAGAAAAGCAATTCTGGAAATATGCGCGGAACACAAAATTCTCATAGCAGAAGATGCCGCATATACTGAAATTTATTACGATACGCCGCCACCGCCATCATACTATGCTCTTTCTGATGGCCATGGGGTAATAAAAATGGGTAGTTTTAGCAAAATTTTGGCCACCGGACTGAGGGCTGGTTGGATTCAAGCAAGAGACGAGTTGGCTGAACCACTAACGAAAGTGCGGTTTGACATGGGCAACAGTTCACTGGTCCATTATGCTCTAGCAGATCTAATAGAGTCGGGAAAGCTAGATAGTCACATTGACTCAATGCGGGATTTATACAAATCCAAGTGTAGAACAATGGTTGATTCCCTCAGGAAATACTGCGATCCCTATGTCGAATTGGAGGAACCAGAAGGTGGTTACTTCCTTTGGGTCAAATGTACTCAAACCAAAGCTTTTGACTTGATTCAGGCCGCTGCCGAAGAGGGTGTTATTTTCCCATTAGGATCTATTTTTTATGTTGATAGCTCGCTAGATGATTCGCATTTTCGACTAGCCTTCACTCGTGCTCCCTTTGAGCATCTTGAGGAAGCTAGCAGAAGAATCGGAAAAGCTTTTGAAAAGGTTTTAGACATTCAAAATTAACTGTGTTTAGCGTTTATATATTATCAAGGCCAGGAGTTTAAGTTGTGATAATAGGTGTCCCAAAAGAAATAAAGCCCGATGAGAACAGAGTGTCTTTACCTCCTGATAAAGTCGAGGTTTTAGTCTCTGACGGTCATAAAGTCCTCGTAGAAGCTGGCGCCGGCCAAGGGTCTCGGTTTTCTGATGATACTTACCTGTATGGTGCAGGAGCGACCATAGTCTCAGACCCTGCTGAGATATACGGCATGGCAGAGCTCATCGTCAAGGTAAAAGAACCTCAGCCTAACGAATTTGATTTAATACAAGAAGGCCAAACCGTTTTCACGTACCTCCACCTAGCCGCTGAGCTGGATTTACTTGATTGCATATTGAAGAAAAATGTGACCGGGATCGCTTATGAGACTGTAGAAGACGATAAAGGTAGGCTAGGGCTGCTTCATCCCATGAGTGAAATCGCAGGACGTTTAGTTCCTCAAGTTTCAGCGCGCCTTTTAACCAATATAGAAAGCGGGGTTGGTAAATTACTTAGTGGTGTGCCTGGATCTGGCAATTGCAGCGCCTTTATTATTGGGGGCGGAACTGTGGGGCTAAATGCGGCGACAGCATTAATGGGGGCAGGGGCCGACGTAACCGTCGCTGATATTAATCTAGATAGAATTAGAGAAATAGACACCTTAACGAATGGCCACGTGAAAACCATTTATCCGACCCCTGCGGTACTGGCAGAGAAGGTTCAGCGCTCAGAAGTTGTCGTGGGCGCAGTGTTAGTGCCTGGGGCAAAAGCTCCTAAAATAGTCAGTCGCGATATGGTTAAAGATATGATGCCAGGAGGAGTTATTATCGATGTTGCGATCGACCAAGGTGGCTGTGTTGAAGACATCCGTCCAACCTCTCATCAAACCCCGACCTATATTCAAGACGACGTTATCCATTATGCAGTAACTAACATGCCGGGAATAGTGGGCCATACCGCCAGCATTTCACTTTCAAACGCTACCCTACCCTACGTTCGGTCGATTGCAAAGAACGGTGTCCACAAAGCTATCGGTTTAGACAGTAGCCTTGCTAAGGGAATCAACACCATGGGTGGACAAATAACATATCCTGCTCTGGCTGAGAGCCTGAGTATGGCATTTTCAAATTTAGAGGAAATGCTCTCATAAGTTCATATTAAGAACAGGGTTTAAGACAAGATGCAACCTGATAGACACATAGTTACTGCGAAGGTTGCTAACATCAAGCAAGAAACTGCCTCTACGAAATCTTTCGATTTGATTCCCTGTGAAGGCAAGATTGATTTTCTTCCCGGACAATGGATTGATCTGTTTGTATCCCTGCACGGGAGGGAACAAGTAGCTGGTTATTCAATCACATCAACCCCATGCAACACACAATTCATTTCTTTAGCCGTAAAAAACACAGGGGATGACAAAGTAACCCAATATATTCATCAATCCATGATGGAGGGGGATACTGTTTCTTTTTCAACGGGTGGAAGCTGTGTATACGTCCCTGAGCAGGGTAATGCGATATTAATAGCTGGTGGAATCGGGCTTACCCCTTTGGTGAGTATCTTCAGGTACATCGGGGAGGCGACTAATCACAGGGCAACAATCATGCATAGCGTTTCCTCCCGTGAAGAATTATTGTTTACCAGGGAGTTAAAAGACCTCTGTCTGCAAAACCCTCATCAGCTTTCCTATTCCTACACCATATCCGGCGCATCTACCCATTCCACTGAAGGATTCTCAGGCAGGGTTAATGCTGACATGTTAAATCAATTAGAAGCCTCCACCTTCGATATCGCTTTTGTCTGTGGTCCGGATGGCTTTGTCGCTTCTCTGTCAACTCAGTTACAAAAAACAGGGTTCAATACAGGCCAAATTAAATCAGAGACTTGGTGGTAGATTCAATATCGGCATGGTTGGGTGCTAGCCTTTAATGCAGATACGTGGGGCGCCGCATTGGGCTCTCCCATTACGACAAATCAGTATCAGGTTTCTCCTGGTCTACTTCTTTGGAGAGCTCTTTGGTTTCTTCAACCTGCTTTTTTCTTGTCAGGGCTATTCTTCCTATGAATTCAAAGGCATCGACTGAATCTGCTTGTAATCTCTTGTCCTCTTCTGGCACGAGATGAATCCTTTAGAATTTTTTTGGAGCCGACGGTCAGGTTCGAACTGACGACCTGCTGTTTACAAAACAGCTGCTCTACCGCTGAGCTACGTCGGCATAACATTTTCATTTACAACCCAAAACTTAGTGCAACCACAAATGTTGTACCAAATAACTTCAATACTATTGTACAAGACTGATATGATTCCATTCCTATTTTTCACGTATCATCAATTATCTGAATTGCAATACCAATACATTTAAATAACTTAGGAAAGAGAATCAGACCACTATGAGCGTTGAAATCGTAATCTATGGAGCACAAATTGTAACTGGACTAGCCACTTTAGTGGTTGCGTTTGTTTTGTTCTTTCAATTGAAACAGCAACGTTCAGTGGCACAACGAGAACTTGTACTCGCAATCAACCAACAACGACAAGATCTCGCCGTAGCAGTGGCTACCAACCCGGATTTATCTGATATAAATTTCCGCGGCGGTCATGATTTCGCAGATTTGAATAATCAATCCGAAAGAATACGCTTCAATAGATTATTTGCAGCAGAGATGAGTCTTAGTAACATAGCTCAGGAATACGCGGACTTGTTACACGTGGATCCAGATTTGGCACTAAAGACCAGTTTCGCCCTCTTCCCTGGGAGGCGAAAATTCTACAAGGAAAGTCTAATTAGGTTTACACTACCCGTTGAGTTCATTAAAAAGGTTGATGAATATATAAAAGAAATAGAAAATAATGTAGGCGAAGATGGTCAAGATCTATCCGTACTTGGCCCAGAAGTACGAAACTCTTAACTTAGGAGACTGAAGATGGAACTTTTACGGTATCAACCCGAAAATAATATAGAGATAGGAGCAAAGGTCCCGGATTTCATTTTAGTGGACCATGAAAATAAAACCTTAAGGCTCCGTGATTTACTTGGTTCTCCCGCCGTCCTCTATTTTTATCCTAAAGATGGCACCTCAGGATGTATACAAGAAGCCTGTGACTTCCGAGATGTATATCACGATTTTCTTGAGCTCGATTGTCCGGTTTATGGAATAAGCCCAGATAACGAGGTATCTCATCAAGATATGACCGACAAGCACGATTTACCCTTTGATTTATGCGTGGATCCAGATCTGAATACGATCAAGGAATATGGGGTCTGGGGTGAATATCAATTAAATGATAAAGAGGCGGAATATGCCAAGGGTTTTGGGTTTGACATCGATGAGGGTCTTCGTGCTTGGTCTGTAGTTCGTTGTACTTTCCTCATAGACAAGGATGGTATTTTAGTTCACAAGTGGATGAACGTGAATTTCAGAGGTCACGCCAGCAGTGTTAGGGATCAACTTCACAAATCGTTCAAGTTTGATATAGCTTTTTAAAAAATTGCCCTGACAGGGTTATCGTAGTGTTAGTCCCATTCCCACTCCACATCACCAATGCGAACCGTATCGCCTTCGTTAATTCCTGCTTCCTCTAAAGCTTTTACGATCCCAGTTTTCTGCATGTGTTTATAGAATTGCATGCGAGCAAGCCAATCCTCATAATCTATCCTCTGGGCTATTCTTTCAACTCCCGGAGCTTCTACAATATATACACCATCTTCTTGACGCACCGAGACCCCCCTTCGTCGGGGCTGTGGGCGCAATATCGGAATATTTTCTTCCCCAGGTTCCTCTGGAAGCTTCCGACGGTTTAAAGTAGGTTGCTCAGATAAAACTTGCACCACCTCATCCATCATTTCAGAGACTCCTTCGCCTGATATTGCCGAAATTATATGAAACCTCCAAGCATCTTCTCCCATGGAGTCCCGGACATCCTCGGCGAGTATTCTCACTTCCTCAAGATCAACCTTGTTGATCGCTAAGATTTGGGGTTTATCTTTAAGGGACTCGTCGAATAATTCCAATTCTCTGTTAATCTTCTGAAAATCCCCACTCGGGTTTTCCGATGTTCCATCTACGAGGTGTACTAGAACCCGGGTCCTTTCAATATGTCTAAGAAACTCATGCCCGAGACCAATCCCTTGATGGGCTCCTTCAATCAGACCAGGGATATCTACCATCACAAAATCCTTTTCCCGGTGTTCCACCAACCCAAGTACCGGTTCAATGGTTGTGAAGGGGTAGCTAGCCACTTTTGGCCGTGCGGCGGTGAGAAATGAGATAAGGCTCGATTTGCCGGCATTTGGAACACCTATTATCCCTACATCGGCGATCAATTTCAGTTCCAATCTGAGATTATGTTCAGACCCCAATTCGCCCGATTGGGCGATCACTGGATACTGACTTGTGGAGGAAGAATATTTGACATTTCCATACCCGCCTCTTCCTCCTACCGCAGCAATGTATTCTTCTCCTGAGACCACAATATCAGCGACAACAGAGCCTCCCTCGTCCATTACTTGAGTTCCCACCGGAACTTTTATTATGGTGTCCTCCCCGCCCTTACCGTGCTTTTTTGCTTTAGATCCATTTCCCCCATTTCCAGCCACAAAATTTTTTACGTACCTAAAGTTGATAAGTGTGTTTTCGTTATGGTCTCCCTTTATGATGACGTTGCCCCCCCGCCCTCCATCTCCTCCATCGGGGCCCCCTCTCGGCACAAACTTTTCATGGCGGCCGCTTATTGCTCCGTCGCCTCCTGAACCACTTGTTATTTGTATTAATACACTATCAATCATAAATTGACTTTATTTCCTTGTAGATAATAAAAATAATAATAAGGTTGTGTAAGTAGTGGACATTAGTATCTGTTAGGCGGTGGATAGGTATAGAGTTTATCATGCTGGATTGTGGAAGATTAGAGGATCAACAGAAAAATTTGTGAATATCACCGACTGCTTATATTGAGTGTGGATATCAACGGCCCCTTGTCCCCTGCCTGCCCCCTTGTTATTAATGAAATAGACATATAATTGCACAGGCATTCCACAGGTTCTGTGGAAAGTTTTTTTGAATGTTAGTAGATCTATATTGTTGAGGAGATAAATGGAAGAGATGGCACCCTACATTAAAAACAAGACAATAGTGAGCGAAATGTTCAGCGAGGCTAACCTTTTTCAGTCCTATTTAGATGTGGAAGCGGCCCTTGCAAGAGCCCAGGCAAGCCAAGGGATTATTCCCACCACGGCCGCCGAGATAATATCGGAAAAAGCCAAGCTTGAGCTTCTGAATATACAAAATGTTTACGATGGGCTGGATAAGACAGGACATCCTCTGGTTCCCTTAATTTGGGAACTAGACCGGATATGTGGCGAGGAAGCAGGTGGATATATACATTGGGGTGCCACGACTCAAAATATAACGCAGACAGGAAAACTGCTATTAATTAAAAAGTGCCATAACAGTTACCTAGAAGACCTGGGTGGTTTGCTTCATATACTTGGGAAGCTGGCCAAAACAACTAAAGACTATGCGATGCCGGGAAGGACACATGGCCAACATGCTGTGCCAGCCACTTTTGGTTACAAAGTTGCTGTCTGGATAGATGAGTTGATGCGGCATGTGGATCGTTTGCAAGCAAGCGAGGATCGTGTTTTTGTGGCAATGCTTGGCGGAGGGGCGGGGACTATGGCTTCTGTAGGTCTTGAAGGGCTTGAAACCCAAAGACTGATAGGAAAAGAACTTGGATTAGGATCCATGACCATGCCCTCTAGGGTGATAGGAGATCATCTGACGGAATACATCACTATTCTCGCCATGCTCGCGGCTACTTCTACTAAAATGGCTCGAGAAATCTATACCATGATGAAACAGGAGTTTGGTGAAGTGGAAGAACCTGTTCCAGTGGGTGCTGTCGGCTCCTCAACTATGCCCCAGAAAAGAAACCCTCGATTATGTCAGGATGTGGTCGCGTGGGCTTCTGAAATCAGGACATTTGTGCCGATGGCCCTAGAAGCGATGCAAACTGAGCACGAGGCGGATAAAACTACTAGCATGATGATAAATTCAGCTATTGACAGGACATGCGTACTAATGGGCCAGATCACAAAAGGTCTCATTGAAATATTCTCTGACCTAAAGGTCTTTCCAGATAGGATGCGACAAAATCTAGATCTTAGTGGAGGTTTAATACTTTCAGAGAGAATTATGCTAGAGCTCGGCCGGAAAATGGGTCGACAAAAGGCGCATGATGCGGTCTATGAAGCAGCTCAAAGATCCGTCAATGAAGGGAGGCCATTTTCTCAGACCCTGCAAGAGGAACCAGAAGTGGCCAGCCAATTAACTAAGGAGGAAATACTAAGGTTATTGGACCCCGAAGAATACACAGGTCTATGTTCCTATTTTGCAGAGGAGTTTGCAATAAAAGCGGAGCAGAAAAGCAAGGAATTAATTGATAATTAGCACACTATATTTTTATCGGTAAAACCTTGGGAATAGCGCCTGTCTCTCTTAGACGATCAATTTCCTCTGCCGTTAATCCTAGTTCCTCTAATACAGCCACTGTCTCTCCTCCAAAAATAGGGGGAGAAACGTCTTGCAAAGGAGTTTCAGACATAATGACGGGATTTCCCGCCCAAGATGTGTTGCCCCACGAGGAATTTAATTCCACCGAACTCGCGTAGTCATTACCCCTGATAAGACCTCGCCCATGATTGAATTCATCGCTATGTATTTCTGCTGCTGTTACGTTTTTCACCAGAGGAATGCCAATTGAGCCCATTGTCTTAATCCAATATGTAGTGGAATGAGCCTCAAAGATTTTTTCGAAGGATTCACGTAAAAGCAAATCATTTTTTGACCTTAAATGATCGGAAGAAAACTCTTCCTCTAATTCCAGTCCCGAAAACTCCTTTATCCCGCAAAGCGCTTCCCATTCCTTGTTAGAAGAAACACTCAAGAACAGCCAACTATCTGAGGACTCATACAACCCATGTAACGCATGTAAACCGCGAGCTCCCGGCCCGCCAATATCATTCCTTACATAATTTTCATGCGTGACATGATATGGGCCAGAAATTGTGGCAGAGGTATAGGACAAGGCTGCCTCAATTTGCTGACCCTCCCCAGTTTTTTCTCTTTCTAGAAGGGCCATCATTATTCCGTATGCTGCGGCAATACCGGTTCCGTAGTCATTTAAGGTAAATGTTGCCGGTCTCGGTTGCCCTTTCCCTCCGCTATTTCGCAGCTGAACCCCTGTGGCGGCCTGGGCGTTTTGTTCGAATCCTGGTCTAAATTCCCAAGGGCCTGATCTGCCGAAACAGTTGATAGAAGCGTAGACCAGCCTGGGGTTCCTAGTCTTGAGCTGTTCATAGCCTATTCCTAATCGATCGGTTACCCCCTTTCTGAAGCCTTCTAAAATAACATCAGAGGAATCAACCAATTTAAGAAATGTATTTAATCCGTCTGGTTTCGTGATGTTTAAAGCTATACTCCGCTTGCCTCTGCCAACATCTAGCCAGGGAGTCAATTGAGGCGGACGGTGCTCAGGGTCAATTTTTATTACTTCAGCACCATATTGTGCGAGAGTTCTTCCACAGGTTGGCCCAGCTAGTACAATGCATAAATCTAAAACTCGGATCCCGGCTAGAGGTAGCTTAGTCATCGCTTCACCTCAGGTTTAGGCTTTTGAATTTGTGAGGCACGGGAAAGTTCTAAATTTCCATGATCATGGTTACTAAGGCGTACAATTTTTCCCGGCTGTTTCATTTTTCCGAAAATAGGATCGTCAATAGTGATGGTGGCCCCTGAGATCACGGAGTGTTCAGAATCCAGCCATTCGTCTATAGTCCGGCACATTGTTCCGGGAATTCCCAATTCGTCCATGATATTTTCCCACTCTAAGGCGGTTTTATTTTGCCAGACCTCCGTAAATCGGTTGTTCCAGCGGTTCAGGTCTGTTTCATTAGACAGCAGACGGTTTGTATCAGTCAGCGGTTCTAGCCATTCAATATGGTCAATAGTATCCAGAAACGGCTTTAAGAACCTAGGGAAAGATATATTGACGTTAATCCACCGCCGGTCTTTGCACTGGTAAAATCTTTTTATAACGGGATGCCCTTCCTGGTTTCCAGTGCTTCTTTTTGAATGTCGCACCAGAGCTGTGCCCATGCCTTGGTACATAGCATCATGGACAGGAACGGTAATTTGCTGACCAGTGTTATGTTTTGCCCTGTAGTAAAGTGCTGCGACTACGGCTGTCGAAGCTGTTATGGCAGCAAAGGTGCTGGCGTATGGCAGCCCGTGGAATGATGGTCCTTCCCCCGCAATTGGGAGTTCCCCTGATGGATTGAAAGAATAGATTCCTGAGGCCGAAGCGACAATTCCCTCGTCTGGAGGAAGATCTTCATAGGTATGTCCTTTGGGAAACCCCGGCAAGGAAACACATATCAGACTTGGATTATCTTTTGCCAGAGAGCTATAAGATAGATCGAAGTCTTCATAGAAGTCTGGGTGTTTGTCATAGATAATCACATCAGCATCATTGGTATGTTCAACGAGCTGTTCTTTTCCGTGGCTATCACTCACATCTATTTCGAAAGACTGTTTTCCCCTGTTCCATACCGAATTTGCGGGGCCTTTAATCCACGCAGGGTAATCTTTTGGAGAATCAATTCTAACGACCTCAGCCCCTTGGTCAGATAATAGCATTCCTAAAATTGAACCTACAGGGTACGAACTAAACTCAATAACTCTAAATCCGGTTAGGGGACCTATCTTATTTACTCCTTAAATGTTGGGTCAAGATGTTAGAAACAATCGAATTTTTCGATTATACAGGAGGTGAGAATTCTTTGAATAAGTGCCTGGACAAGTACTTTTGATGATTAAAACGCCAATTGAATATAATTTGTTTATGAAAAATACTGATAACTTGCGAATTGATATAGTGATCGCAACGCGTAATTCTGGAAAGATGGCTGAGATATGGAAAATGTTATCCAACAGCGTCTATAAGCCACTTTCTCTTGAACAGGTCCAAGTGTTTGAAGAAATAGAGGAAACAGGAACAACTTTCAAAGAAAATGCCATATTGAAAGCCGAGACCTATGGCAAACTAACCGGCAGATTAACTCTGGCTGACGATTCCGGCATAGAAGTCGATGCGTTGGGTGGATTACCAGGAATTTATTCTGCCCGCTACGGCGGCGAGGGCAAAAATGACAATGACAGGAATCAACTGTTGTTATCAAAGCTAGAAGGGATATCAGAAGACGAACTAACGGCCAGGTTTCGATGTGTTGTTGCTCTGTGGAACCCCATTGATGACAATGTGGTGACATTTGAGGGTAAAATTGAAGGCAGGG
This sequence comes from Dehalococcoidia bacterium UBA6495, assembly GCA_002435305.1. GTDB lineage: Bacteria > Chloroflexota > Dehalococcoidia > Lucifugimonadales > UBA826 > UBA11996. The sequence continues at coordinate 4,678 of DJMH01000108.1, read as the reverse complement.
TTACTCGGAATGTGAAAGGAAGGAATGGATTTGGATATGATCCCCTATTTTTCTTTCCTGAAAAGAACAGGACTTTGGCAGAATTGACATCACAAGAAAAAGAATTAGTTAGTCATAGGGGAGAAGCGATGAAAGGAGCCATAGCTTATATGGAAGAAAATGTATTTAGTCTTCGAGGAGACTAAAAATGGAAAACATCCCGATATTCGACACATTGAACCGACCGCTTCGGGATTTAAGAATCTCTGTAACGGATCGTTGTAACTTTCGATGCCCTTACTGCATGCCAGCCGAAATTTTTGGAGATCGGTATGAATTTCTTCCAAAGGCAGACCTGCTAACTTTCGAGGAAATCACTCGTATTGTAAATATTGCGGTTGGACTAGGTGTGACAAAGGTAAGAATCACCGGAGGAGAACCGCTAGTGCGTCAAAACATAGAGGAATTGGTAGGCATGATTTCAGCTGTGGACGGGGTTGAAGATTTAGCTATGACGACAAATGCCTATTTGTTATCAGGATATGCACAAAAGTTAAAAGACTCAGGGTTGCAACGGGTAACAGTAAGCCTCGATTCACTGGAAGATGATATTTTTCAGAAGATGAATGGAAGAGGATTTAGCAAAGCCCGTGTACTAGATGGAATAAAGGCAGCAAAAGAAGCCGGGTTGCAGCCAATCAAAATTAATGCTGTTGTCCAAAAAGGAGTTAATGATCACACTGTTGTGGGCTTGGCAGAGTGGTGCAGGACTAATGGGCATACTCCTCGGTTTATTGAATACATGGACGTTGGCACACTGAATGATTGGAAGCTGGAGCAGGTTGTTTCTGCTAACGAAATTGTTGAGCTAATAAGGCAAAAATTTCCTGCTGAACCGGTAGGTTCCACTTACCCTGGGGAAGTCGCCAAAAGATATCACTATAAAGATGGGCAAGGTGAATTTGGTGTCATCTCCTCAGTATCCCAGCCATTTTGTGGAGACTGTTCACGAATGCGACTGTCTTCGGAAGGGAAAGTCGTTACTTGTCTTTTTGCAGAATCAGGGACTGATCTAAGAAAAGGGCTACGAAATGGATCCACTGATGATGAAATAAAAGACACCATCATCGGGATATGGGGGAGGAGAGAGGATCGATATTCCGAAGAACGATCTGAAGAAACAGTAAAAAGGAAAAAGGTAGAGATGTATCACATTGGAGGCTAGTAAAAACTTAGAAAAAACTCCGATAGTCATATACACCGATGGTGCATGCCTTGGGAATCCTGGTCCTGGTGGTTGGGGAGCCGTCATTTTTGAAAATGGAGAAAAGAAACAACTTCATGGATCGGAAGAAAATACCACCAACAATAGAATGGAGGTCACGGCTGTGCTTGAAGCTTTGAGAAGTATTCCTAGAAATGCCGCTGTGAGGATTTTTTCTGATTCCACATACGTAATAAATACTATGACAAAGAATTGGAAGAGAAAGAAAAACCAAGATTTATGGACCTTGTTAGATAACGAGGTAGGGCCTCGGAATGTTGAGTGGGAATGGGTGAAAGGCCATTCTGGTGATCGTTTTAATGAAGAAGCGGACCAATTGGCGTACGGGGAAGCCTCAAAGGTGGCTAAAGAAACATAGCAGCATAATATTTACATCAGAGGAGCCAAAAGTGTCTAAAGAAAAAAAATTAACTCATGTTAATGAAACCGGCGCTGCCAATATGGTTGATGTAGGATCAAAGCCAAACACTGAGAGAATTGCCGAGGCGAAAGCCGAAGTATATATGCGAGGGGAAACTATCGCTCTAATTCGGGACAACTCTCTTGATAAAGGAGATGTGATAGCCACGGCCCGTATCGCTGGCATAATGGCTGCTAAGGAGACCTCCAAATTGATACCATTGTGCCACCCTCTACCAATCAGCCAAGTAAAGGTAGAGATCCAATTAGATGAAGAAAATAATAGCGTGAAAATCGCATCTATCGTTAAAACTAGTGGCAAAACTGGGGTTGAGATGGAAGCATTGATAGGAGCCTCTATAGCCGCCCTCACGATCTACGACATGTGTAAAGCGGTCGATAGAGGTATGAACTTTAGGGTATGGCTTGCAACCAAATCAGGAGGGCAATCAGGCGAGTTTGTCTTTGAACCTCCTCCCTCAAAATAGGGTGGCTGGTTCCGAAGATCAAAAATGACTGCTTCAACGACACGGTATCATGGACTAGATGTCTTGAGGGGCATTGCCATGGTTTTGGGAATAGTTCTGCATGCTGCCCTTCCATATATACCAGGGATGCCTTCATCCATTTGGCCGTCTGATAATAGTTCTTCATACCCGATAAAGATTATTTTTGAATTCATCCACATGTGGCGGATGCCATTATTTTTCATGTTAGCCGGGTTTTTTGCTAATTTGATTATTACCCGTAAATCTTGGGTGTTCTGGTGTAGTAATCGATTTTTGCGAGTTGGGCTACCGACCGCGGTATTTTTTCCTGTTATGGGTCTAACGCTACCTTGGATTTGGAAATATGGGAGTACCGGCGAATTTTATTTTTTCTACTCGAACGCAGGTCAGCCTTTCCATTTGTGGTTTTTATGGCACCTCTTGATATTTGTCTTATTTTCGATTGTATTTCGAATTCCCTGTAAATCCTTTGTTGCTTTGTTGCAGCTACTAAATGGCATCGGGTTGGAGATATTAACCTCATTTCTTCATAAACTTAAAAATGTTATAGCGGCAATAATTTTTAGATCCAAATTACCAATTGGATTTATTTTCGCGTGCGGAGTCACCAATCTGTGGGCGGGAGGAGAGTTGATAATAAATCCCTTAGGTAGCGGGTTATATTTCCTTTTTGGGTTTAGCTTGTACAAGAATCCATCTTTGTTTTCTTTTGTAAAAAAGGAATGGAAATACTACATATTGATCGCTATTCTCGTCTTTTCTTTGTATATAGCGCTGGATATGAAGGGAGTCAAAAATATAACTGAGGTTATTTATCAAACCGAGATAGGAGAAAAACAAACACGGAATGTAGGCCTATTTGTACTGGCACGATATAGTATGGAAATTATCGGTGCAGTATTGTTTTCGATTGGGTTCATTGGCCTGGCAGAAGACAAATTTGGTTCTTATAATCCTTTTTCACGATTCATTTCAGATGGTTCATATTGGATGTATCTGATTCATTTGCCTATTGTCGCATTTACAACATTCTTCATGTTTGATTGGCCAATATTTCCGGAAATTAAATTTGTCATAGCAACAAGTCTTACCACCGGGGTTTGCTTAGTAACTTATCGGTATTTTGTACGCTCCACTTTTATAGGCGTATTTTTGAACGGTAAACGACACGGGGGTTCAAATTTAGGAAAAATGTGTCTTAGCTGTGGAATGAGTTTCCTAAATCCGGAACGATTTTGTACTGGATGTGGTAAAGAACTATCCTACTGAAATTGTCGTATCTTGTACCAGAAAGAGAGGTCCGTAAATAGACAGAAATGTATTCCCGTCGAGAAATTTGTTAAATTCATAAATACAATTAATTGCTGCTAATCGGGGGAAATTTAATGAAAATAACCAATATAGACACTTTGATAGTAGATGCCGGGTGGCGTCCCTGGACCTTTGTTAAAGTTGAAACTGATGAAGGTATTACAGGTTGGGGAGAATGTAGTGATGGAAAATCACCACACGGTATTGAAGGTGTCATCAGGGACTTGAAACCTGTTTTACTTGGCAAAGACCCATGTGCCTTTGAAATGAGATTCCAAGAAATGTATATAGGAACAAGAGCTAGTAAAGGCGGGATAGCTGCCAAGGCCTTAGCAGGACTGGATTGTGCTTTTATTGATATTAAAGCTAAATCATTAAATATATCTGTGGCCGAGCTATTCGGCGGACCGACTAGAGACAAAGTGAGAGTTTATTGGTCTCACTGTGGTTCGAGCAGGATTAGGCATACAGATATTCTAGGAACTCCTCCTATAGAAACCTGGGATGATGTTACTAGGTTGGGTAAAGAAGTTAAAAGCAAGGGGTTTACGGCTCTAAAAACTAATGTGTTGCTCCCTGGCCAGAGTGCAACATTCGGAGGAGGCTCTTTCGGTGGGTCTGGTACTACAGATCAAGTAGCCCCCAAATGGCTAATTCCTCATATAGAAACTCTCATTGGTACTTTTAGAGATGCTGTTGGTGATGATATAGATATAAATTTGGATTTAAATTTCCATTTCAAAACAGAAGCCTGTTTGAGAATTGCTAAGGTTCTTGAGAAATATGACATGCTATGGCTAGAAATCGATATGTATGATCCTTTGAGCCTAAGGCAGATTAAAGATTCTACCGATACTCGGATTTGTACAGGAGAAAATCTGTTTTACATGAGTGATTACCTGCCTTATTTTGAAAATCACTCCGCCGATATGTTTATGATTGATGTTCCGTGGAATGGATTCAGTCAGTCGAAAAAGGTTGGAGATTTAGCCGAGGTATTTCAACATAATGTGGCCCCTCACAATTATTACAGCCATCTAGCTACATTTGTGAGTGCCTCACTGTGTGCTTCATTACCTAATGTTCGGATAATGGAAATAGACATCGACGATGTCCCATGGAAGGATGAATTGACCACTTTCACTCCCGAATTAATAGACGGATATATGACAGTTCCTAATAAGCCCGGCTGGGG
>DJMH01000010.1:6452-8738 GCA_002435305.1 Dehalococcoidia bacterium UBA6495 | reverse complement strand
AAAAGTTCGATCTCGTTTCCATCGGGATCAGAGAAGTAAAAGCCTAGTGACACCCCATGGTCAGCTATGCCGTCAATAGTCATTCCTTGATCGATGCATTTCCGATAAGTCTCCCTCAATTCTTCTAGACTAGTCATTTCCCAAGCGAAGTGGACCAATCCAATCCCCTTTTCCCGAGCGTCTTTTGGGGCACCCTTGGCGTCGATGAGGGCAAGTTCATGCGATGCATTACCACGAGCACTCATGAAAACCATCATTCCCCCCGGCCTTACAGTGGTTACGCTGAGACCAAGGATTTCTGTATAAAAATTTACCGATTTCTCCAGGTCACCAACTCTCAGAACCAGGTGCCCTAATTGTTTTACTGCTGCCATCTAAAGTGCCTCCTTTTAATAATCGCCTAAAATTTTAAATTTCAATTCAGTTCATCGCTTTTTCTGATCGATCTGCATTAGCTACCTTGAGGAAACTCTTCAAATGGGGGATAACGCAAGCACTCTTTCGCGATACCTCTAGGTGCTTTAGCCCGGGGAAGGAAACAAATTTACAGCCGTCCAACGAGTTCGCAAGTCTTCTAACCCCCACACTGTAGTCATCATCTTCTCCAACATAAAGCATAATAGGACGTTCTGCTCTTGTTACCGCAATATCTATACCTATCGGCATATTTGTAGAGGCCTTGATAGAAGCTAATAGAGCTTTGGGGTCATTCCGGAGAAATCGCTCGCGATGAGCGGGACCCATTGGTCCACTCTGAGCCTCAAGGGTTCTGGCCACCTGCTCTATATCTTCTTGGTCCAATATCTTCGACCATCGGTTTGATGGGGAATCATCATCTGAAGAATAAGGATGCATGCCTCCCACGATCAGGGATTTCAGGCGTCCGGCGGCAAATTGTGCCATTCCGAAACCTATTCTCCCCCCCATCGAATAACCGTGGAAATTAGCTGTTTGAATATCTTCCTTATCAAGTACCGATATAACATCTTGAACCCGGTGTTCGAGTTTGTAGGATTCAACTGAGTGAGGTTTATCACTTAAGCCATGGCCCCGTGCATCTATTAGAATTAGTCGGTAATCGTCAGCCAACTGGCAGGTGTAACCATATTCAACCCAATGGTCGAGGCTACTGGTAAACCCGTGTTGCATCACCAGCGCCGGTCCCTCACCGATCACCCGATAATAGATCCTTGTTCCCCCGTTATATGCGTACGGCATTCACTAATCACACAACCTTTTCGTTCTCATGATTACATCTTGTCTGATGCGGTCAAATTTTGTCTGATGCGGTTAAATTAGTCAAGCAAACGCTCGCAGCGGACCTAGCTACAAACCAGCGTCTGGAATTGTTCGTCACTGGGAGAACGCTGCAGAAAAGATTGGAGGAGCTGGTCTTAGCTATTGCACAGGAGCAGTTAGACCTATTACTAGTTTAAATATCAACCCAAAATGATGTAGGGACGATGGCTACCCGTAACGGAAGGACGAAGGGACGACAAGTTATTCAAATGTTGGTGTAGGGGTAGGCAAAAGACGAACCTATCACCGCTCGGGCGGTAACTTCGACTCATACTCTGCCTGCATTCCGTAACATTCCTCTACGAAATGGATGGTAAGGTGGGATATAGAAAGTGATTGGCAAATAGGCTAAGGAGATTGCATGCAATTAGACAAGATACAGGATATCGTGGCCCTTAACCATGAGGCAGTATTCACCACCTTCCGTAGGAGCGGTGCCGCCCAAATGAGTATCGTCACTGTGGGCCTCCTCGATAATGGTGTTGCCTTCACAATCTCCCCAGGCAGCGCCAAGCTGGCTAACCTAAGACGTAATCCTCGCTGCTCGTTGATGGTCTCTCGGCGTGACTGGGGGGATTACGTCGTTCTGGAAGGCCACGCTCAGGTATTGTCCCCCAATGCTACCCCCATAGAGGAGCTAAGACTAACCTTGCGTGAAGTTTATAGGGCTGGAAGCGGCAAAGAACATCCTGACTGGGAGGAGTTCGACCAGGCTGTGCAAAAGGACCGGCGCTCTGCGATTATTGTTGTGCCTGAGCACATTTACCATGGTAATGCTGGGTAGCCAGCACCCACTTAGAGGTGAAGGACGAACCCCCTTCAATTTGCTTAGCCGAACTTGTTAATATAGCGGTAGATTTATTTATCTGATTGGAGGATAGGTTAGATGAACAGGAACCGCAGACTACTACTCACTAGCCTGGCGTTGGGGCTGATGTCCTTGGCGGTGGCAATATTGGGTGGAATGCACCTCCAACATCTCGTCAA
>DJMH01000010.1:2431-6076 GCA_002435305.1 Dehalococcoidia bacterium UBA6495 | reverse complement strand
TTGGGACTATTTGCGGGTTCAGTGTGGGCCTGCCAGCGGGAACGTAAGGTGGGGTGACAAAATCAGGCCAATGAGATACGTCAGATAATCGTGTCGTTTATTTTGCCCCCAAAGCCAAGCCCATGTTAGCAGGCATAAGACATAAGACATTACTGGCTCTGGGATTCGTGCTGCTTGCGGTGGTGATGTTTTTGGCTGGATGCTCAGCTAAGAACACTCCAAAATTTGCCGCCCGGTAAGCTACAGCCTTAGTGAAACAGAAGTTAGGTAACACTATTGTTGATGCGAGAAGATGAGTTGAAGAGCTCTGTGGGATGTTGAAATTCTGAGGCAGAAGAAAAAATTTCTTTTGCCCAATTTTGTTTAATCGTTACTAAAGAGGTGTCGTAACGGATTTTGTAGTTTAGTAAAACACGTAAAGTAGTGGAAATATGTACACAAGGATGAATAATGTCAAAAGAAAAGTCGCTTGAATGGTTTGGTGTTTTGACTGCAATTGCCTATTCAATGCTCGTTGCTTCAAACACTGGAAATGAGGTACTTGGCTTTATTCTTCTGTTCATTTCTGCGATTTCAATCGCTGTGTGGGCTTTTTCCTTTAGGCATTACGGAATGTTGCTTCTTCAGTTTTTTTATGCAACCGCTGGTTTAGTAGGGGTCATTAGATGGTTCTAAAGACGAGAGTAGAAAAGGATATTAATCTAGCTGTAACTTTTATTAATGTGGCATTATCCGACTGAATATAATTCAGGAGGATGATATGGAAACAGAAATAATCGTTGCAGTGGCTCAGAAATTCCTGTAGGACTCTTAAATTCACGCCCCGAGTTGCCAGCGTCGAGGGCCGGGCTGTCAAATTCCTGAGTGTTCACAAGTTGTTCGTACCTAATTTTAATTCGTAGACAGAATCGCCAACCTCCCTTAATACCAAGAACTATCTAACCGTCTTCGTCGGGGAATTGTTTTCTGTTCCATTGTCGCTGCATTTCTTCCATTGATTTTTTTCGACGCTTGCGTTCTTTTGAATAAGGACTATCAGGGTCACTACCAGTTACCCAAGCTAATCCAAATCCGCACAAAAAGCCGGCAAAAGGTAAAGCGAAAAACCCTGCCAGACTTCCGTCCACAACAAAAACCCATATGCCCAAGATAACCCCTGCTAAAGTTCCACCAACTGTTTTTATCAAACCTGTTAGCCTGGGATTTTCTCTATTAATGAGGTTTGATTCAAGAGAATCTGGAGGTGTGATTGCAGTTTTCCTAGCCTGCTCAAGAGATGAACTCCCAGAACCATCAGCAACACTTGCCGGCTGTTCGGTCGGGGTTGCCGGTGCCATATTTTCGCGAAGCGTCAACGGATTCTTTTCCATTGGTTTCCTTAATCCAAAAGGATGAGGCTCATTTAACTGCCCCTTGTCACAGAAGGTACAGCTGTCCCCTCCGTGGTAACGCTCATGATGTCCGCACCAGCACTTCGTCTGTGAAGTCATGCCATCCTCCCAGCGCCATTATAAATAATTCAAAATCATGTGGGGGTATACTCGCTGAATGAGTAGGCGGAGGGACGAAACCCCTACAGATTAAGAGTCAGTTGCTCAGGCAAGGCAGCTTGCGGATTATTATTCATTATGAAGATTGAAATAGAACTATTTTAAGAACCCATCCGGCGCAATTTTCCAATGATGTCAGTCGTCAGTATCAAATCAAAGGTGTTGCTCAATTCAGCATCTTTATCTAGGAAATCTTGAAGCGTCCGGCTATCCCATTTCAACAACGTAGCTCTGTCAGACAAAATTCTGACAGTTGCACTCGCAGTTTCACCCGTTATAAAAGCTTGCTCCCCTATAAAGATGTTACTAGAAATTATCCTTTCTGTATTGTCTTCCAACATTACTTCAACATTGCCATCAATTATTAAATATAAGCTGCCAACTGGGTCGTTTCTACGAATTAATATGGTGTTATCTATATACTCTTCTAGATTGGCTAATTTGAAAATTTTGACAAAAGTTCTAGGGTTTAGGGCATTGAATACCGATGTGTAAATTTGTTTTTCTATGCCTTTTAGCACCAGTGGCCTTCTGTACAAAATCAGTATTACTATTTGTAGTAGGTTTATTAGCACCCCAGCAAAATTCCAACCTAGGCTTGTCCACACTATTTCATCTCTAAATACGTACAGAGGGAAAACAAGTACCGTTCCCAAAACACAGAGAACACGCAGCCATAAAATATCCCTAAAAACCAATGATATCAAGATGATACCGAAGCCTAAATTTGCTAGTAAAAGAGGTATATTTGGCATATTTTATGTAAGCCTAAAATCCATTAAATACCCTTTAATCTGAATCTTCAATTTCCGACACTCCTCACTAGATATTTCATAAGTGCTCCTAATGGAATCGAAATTCTCGCAATGTATTGTGCCATGAGGCTAGGATAACGCTTATGGTGTCCACACCAACATATCATCTCTGAAGTCATGCCATCCTCCCACCGCCATTATAGATAAACCAAAATCTTGTGTGGACAATGGCTAATGATAGTTGTGGGCTGGAAGGACGAAGGGGTATTAATCTTTGCGAGATGCCCGTGTGTCATCAGCAATTGGTAATTCTCTAGCTTTCTCAATTGCTTCCTTTCGTACAGCCCTCAAGGTTAGATAAAAATGGTGCTTTGAATTACCCACTATATTTAGCGGTGGATGGGCAATTGAGATTAAATCTTCTTCTATAGTCCAAGGCTCGTCATGTTCCATCCAGCAGATAAAGGCATTTTCCTGCATCCACTCATCCAGCCATCTCTCTCCGTCATGAGTGAGTGTCATTCTTTTGCCGCTTCCTACCCGCCTGAGAGGGTAGCCACTTTCCTCGGCAAGCAATATACCTAGAGTTCTCCTGAGTGTGGAGCCTTCAGCATTACCTCTGTAATGGTATGTAATACGCTTCCGAAGGTTTTGAGTGCTGTTGGGCTTTGACGATTTATCAGGTGATATCCCAACATAAAGGAGAGTTTTACTGTCTGAGGTTATGCACTTATCGGTTGGGGTTTTGCCGGGGATTTTATTGAAGTACCAACCGTACAACCCATTTGCATCTGGAATTGGTGACGGTTTTGAAAGAACTTCATCACGCGAAAGAAATCGCTGAGGGCTCGTTATTTGGCTTAAATCAGTAGTCATGGCGGAATTATAAATAATTCAAAAGCATGTGGGGCATAGGCTCTGTGTGTGGATAAACGGAAAGACGAATCCCCTGCTGATTAAAAGTCAGATGGCTTTTAGACATTTACTGATTTAATGATTAGGATGACGATAGAAAAGGATTAAAAATGGAGGAAACATGACCGCATATAGTATTGCCACACACCCTGTTAAAGACTTTGAAGCTTGGAAAACTGTCTTCGACCAATTCGAAACCGTGCGACAAGAAAGCGGTGAGCGAAGCGCCGTGGTCTTACGGCACTCGGATGCCCTCAACATGGTGTCTGTTATCAACACATGGGACACCATAGAGACAGCTCAGGCATTCTTTGTTCGAGAGGATTTAAAAACAGGAATGGCAGAGGGTGGAGTGACTGCACCTCCTACGTTTGTCTTTGGTAACGCGGAGTAATTTTTAACAGATCTTTTGATTCTAGGGAGGG
>DJMH01000010.1:0-2042 GCA_002435305.1 Dehalococcoidia bacterium UBA6495 | reverse complement strand
CGCTTTCCAAAATATCGCGATTTTTTAAGGACCACTGAATAATGCTGAACTCTGATTCTGAAATGAATCCGGCATTTAGCAATGCATCTGTCTTATCGGATGGAGCTATTGAGTCCCAGCGATTACCGTGTACTCTTTCAAGCCCATAGGCGCTTTCTGCCGCCTGACAAAAGTCGTTTATAGATAATTGTATGCTTTCGTAGGTGCCAGCAATCCCTACGTTTACTGAACTCACGAGCTTATCGATGCATTCTCGAGTTCCATCTGGGCCGGAACAGTCTGGCACACTCATAGCTTCTGGTGCGGGCATACTATTTATTTCGTCATCGATCAGTCCATTATCAATTAAATTATCGTATGTCGTGAATTGGTCTACCGTGATTGGATAGGTTGAAGAATCTGCCAATTCTTCTTGAGTTTCCGACACTTCGTCTAGTGCATCATCCAACTGTTCAATTGCAGAAGTTGATTGTTTAATCGCTACATTGAGAAAGGCTGCCTGATCTTCAAGAGAAGTTAGTTGACCTCGAAAATCTTCCGTAGTGGAAACAATAGAATCAAATGAATAAATAAGTTGTTCCACAGATTCATCTGATTGTCTTATTTCATCTGCTATTGTCGAGACAGAGTATCGGATCGCTTCCGCTTCATTTTGTATATCTCCAAGCAGGCTTTGTATGAAGGCAGACTGCTCTTCTAGAGAGGTAATGCGGAAATGCATCATAGAAATTTCTTCTTCCAAATGTTGTCCCTGTGCAGCCATGTCATTTTCTAATTGGTCTGACATATTGGAAACTTGGTCTGACATATTTGAAACTTCTGCTTTGACAGCCCCTATGTCCTTCCCTGCCGAACTTCCTTTATCGGTTGAATTTGATTCAAAGGCGGTAACTATTTCTTTCAGATTTTCCAGCTCTGCTTGATGTTTATCCAGCGCTTTTTCTTGGCCTACGAGCAATGCTCCCTGGTTTGCCAAATTCTCGTTAACCACAGTTAAATTGTCATCGGTCACACTAGGTGTCGAACCAGCCGCGGTGCTAGTGTCGCTTGAACCTGCATCGGCGCCTGTAGCACGACCGACTGCTGTACCGCAACCGACGAATATTATTGCGGCAGTAAGAGCCGCAAGAGTCATTAGTCCAAGTTTCATAGTTACTACCTCCAAAAATTTGTGCTTATTAAACAATTTAGTGATGTTGTAGTTTAACTCAAGGAAATCAAAAAGATAGAGTATTTTCACTTGCTCCTATTCACTCCAATAGTGATGGGCCACATTGATCGCAGATGCTGACGGCGCATTTCTTTATGACAGTATCTCTGAATCTTCTGTGTTTGGTTGGGTCTGATCTAGGACGCCTGAAGTATGCACATTTCCCCAATTCAGCTTTCTTGCAATATATTCTATTTTTTCCTCTTCGACTCTCTTATGAACGTTCTTTAAAATTTGTTCCCAGAAAAAAGTCGTATCGTCTGTATTTGGCAGTTCACGCGGTCTAAAGCCTTGCCCTTCCAAATGCCATTCTCTCCATAACCACTTCATATGCCTTCCGCTGGGGTAAGTTTTCGTCCTCAGTTGGTATTCCCTATAAAGTTCGTCGGTTAAACTTCCTTCCTGCCAAGGTATTCCGTAATGTGCCAACCATTTCCATTCGTAGGGCCCATCCTGTATTACTTCGTCCTCGGGTAGGTCATCGTATTGCGATAGCCACCTACTTAAAGTGGAAAAACTGATAGTTGCTCTAGTTCCAAATTTTCTGACCATATTTTGATAGATGTCCTTGCGAGTAGAGGTCTTTAGACTCCATATCTGATACGCATATTGCATTTGAGCTACATTTTCTTTTGCTTTAGGCATTGCGAATTTGCATATAAATTATCGCTATTTCTTCTTCTTCTTCTTCTTAATGATTAATATTTCTTGTTTTACTGATTTAAATGCATATTAACACCAAGTATCATGTATGAGTAACAAACAACCTGCAGAGAGAAATTGATATGAAAATTGAGTAAGCATTATTTTTTCTGTCCTATATGTCATGGTA
>DJMH01000060.1:3443-9274 GCA_002435305.1 Dehalococcoidia bacterium UBA6495 | reverse complement strand
GGGTTTTTTAAAACGAGTGGTCTCCGGTCAAAGGCTCGGCGACTTTGCAGGGAATATTAAAAACCAAGATTACTTTACTTCAATTTCCATAAAAGCGACCTCAATTTTAGAATGGTTGATCACATTGTGTTCAGCCCCGGAGTATCTGAAATACGGAATTCCAGTTGTTATGTCGTTCAATGACTCTGCTCCTGCTCGGTCTACAATTGTGAGAGTGCCTGTAAGTAGCGGCACTACTGTGTAATCGAGTTCGTGCCTGTGCCAGCCTGTTTCCTCACCTGGCTTAAAACGCCATTCTGTTATTCGTACTCTTTCGTTGTCTTCAAAAATCGTAGATGTAGCTGCCATGAATTTTATATTCCTTTGTGCCATTTCATTAGTTCAGCTAATTTAGTAGTGATTCCAGTACAATTTATAGCACCCTTTCTTTATGGTTATGAATATTGGCAATTAGAAGCAAATAATAACATTTTGGCTAAAATAGGTCGGGGCAGGGCAGCATATCTACAGTGGTGTGTAGTAGCCAGGACTATTAGTAACTCCAAATCAACAGTTGCTCATGTATTTTTCTATTCTTTTGATAATCTCTGTTGTAGAAATCTCTGAGGTATAGGGCACCAACCGGAAAATCCCCAAGTCGATTGGAATTTTATAGCACAGTTGTTCCATCTCCTCTGAAAAATCGTCACCATGAACAACCAAATCTATACGATGGGTGGTTATCCATTCTTGATCAACTATCAATGGTGCATCAGGTATGACTTCATCTACATAGCGGCAGGAAGATACCGTATCTACACGTTCTTTCATGGTCATTATGGGAGACCGTTTATATTCTGCTACAACCTTGTCGGAATGAATTCCGACAATTAAATGGTCTCCGAACCGTCGAGCTTTCTCGAGAAAGTTAGCGTGACCATAATGAAATAGATCGGCTACCATATCGACATAAACCCTTGTCATCAGCATTCTCCAAAGTGCACTTTCCACGACAGATATATAAAAATGAAGCGTATGGTTAGACTTTTTCTTTTAGCACATGAATTCGCCCATACCTTTCGTTAGGATTCTGTATATAGAAATAGTCTTTTCCTGGTTTTAAAATCTCTTCATATAGGATTTCTCTATTCTCGCCGCTGCCGATATCCACTGCATAGTAGTCTTCATTGGATAAATCAAACTGGACAGATCCATTGTGATCGGTTGTTTGCCTACTCACGCCGGCAATGGCTACTTCCGTCATTGGAATAGGCTGAGAATCAGCCGAGAGAATCTTGATTCGAATAGAATACTTCCTAGGAAAGAAAAATTTTAAGACCCTAGTGAAAATGGAATTTTCCCCTTCGAGGTTTATAGATTCGGGTATTGAATCCATGATATCGGCTTCAAAGCCTGTTTTCTTGGGCACTCTCCAACTGGGACCATATTTGAGTGTTAAATATTCTTCTGGAGGATTCGGCACGGAAAAAGGTTCGCCTAATAAACATACGGTACCTAAATTCTCATAAATTTGAACGGGAATTTTCACACCAGGGTACTGGAAAATACTTTTTCCCAATACCCTGTAACAAGTCCAATCGACAGGTATGCCATTTTTTGAAAGCTCTACGCCAATATGGAAACCTGTTTTCAAAACTTTTACTTGAAAGCCTGCCCGTTTAAACTCATCGACTCCCTGAAGAATGGACTGCTCATCAAGATTATGCATGCCAATAATTGAACCAATATCTATATCGTCATCCCAAGGGATAAGCTCCCCGTCTCTGACAGCACCTAGACATGTTCCGTGGCGCAGAAAGAAAATTATATCGGTATCATTTAGCAATTGCCTGACCTCCAATAGTACCCTCTCTGCATCTCCCATATGCATTGTTTTCATTTCCTCCCTCCTATTGGTTGGAAGCGATGCCCTAGGTGACGAAACATACACCGGTGTTCTGGAATAAATCCGTTGGTATCATACATACATTTGAACTAGTAACAGTTATACCACGCCTATAATGACATGGGCTTCCCGAAAGCGCATAATCATGGGAAGAGAGGATATATGGAACAGACTTTCTCAGATTTTATTACCTTGACCCTTGGAGATATTGGGCTTCCGTCCGACCACCTTGTCTGGAAGGCTCTCTTACTGACGATCATATCCTTATTGGTAGGAATACTAGGAGGATTTGTTGGTCTTGCTTTGGGGACAATTCGCTTACCTGCACTGCTGCTTTTAGGGACACCGGCTGCTATTGCCGGAGGAACTAATATTATGGTCAGCAGTCTTAGTTCTCTTTCTGGTGCAATAAAGCATTGGCGCGGAGGCAGAGTGGACATGAGGATAGTAATGGTGATGGGTATTCCTGCTTTTGCAGGAGCTTTTGCCGGGGGATTCCTCAGCGGTGTTATACACGAAGGAATACTTCTATTTCTCGCGGGATTACTTGTGTTGTGGCAGGGAGTAGAATTCATCATTATCTACCAAAATCGTGTAAAATCGGGCCAATCCGCTTCTCCTCTTTTTGGGGCGGGATTGGAGGGATCTTCAGGCATATTCAGTCCTCGGCGGGTTTCTGCCGAAGCAGGAATCGGGTTGGGGGTTGGGCTTCTGGGTGGTGCCGTCGGGCTTATCTTGGGTAGCATACGCTTGCCAGCACTGGTCAGGGTTCTTAAAATCGATCCCCGTATTGCTGCAGGATCTAATCTTTTCATCGGATTTTTCATGGGGGCAGTAGGGTGGATAGGGCACGCCAGTCAGGGAAAGGTAGACTACCCTGTATTAGTCCTCATGGGAGCGGGTGCAATGGTTGGTAGTTGGTATGGTGCAAAGTTGACCGGGAAAGTGAATTTAAACACTCTCATTCTTACGATGGGCTTTGTCCTACTAGCTGTCGGGTTGTTGTTGGCATATCGAGGGGCTTTGCCATTGTTTCAATAATTACCTATTTTAATATGAAGACCCAGGAGTGCAGACTAATCTATTAACCCCTTATTTTTCTTGGATATAATTATGTCGTTTATGCTCGGGACAATTTCCTTTAACCCACTTCCAGGAAACACCGAAGCCCATTCATACAGACTAAAGACCTGTCCTTGATCGGTAGAAAGTAGAGGTGGATCCTGCACCACAATATCTAGTTCGGCTATAACTGAATTAGCAATCTTTCTATATAGGCGATCAGCCGTGTCGAAAATGTTTTGGTCATTCGATAATGCATTTACCTCTCTTTGGTACCATTCCATTGAATTAAATTCTAATTTCCTAGTCCGAGGATAGAAGGATGCCATCAGATTCCATGGATCTCCCTCACGACTTTGATCACCGCTCCCTCGAAAATCAGATCTGATAATTATTGCAGGTATGTCCAAGGTTTTTGCATACAAGAATTCTACGACAGTCCCTGAGTCCAATTCAGTGCCATCAAAATTAAAAATGGCTAGATCGCATGCCAGTAGACAACTTAAATCTTGATTTCTTATGTCAACTGCCCTGTTTGTAGATTGTTCAAGGTCCTGTGGGAGTATGCATCTATATTTTTCCTTGGAAAGTTTATTTATGTAGGAAGCTAAAATGGCGTTACCGATAAGTTCCTTATGGTCGAATAACCCTCCGGCAAAATATATTGTGTATTCGGTGTTTAATGCTGCATTCATAATCTTTCACCCCTCTTTGGTTAGGATTGTAAACCAACCAAAATTAAACCTTTGGCAAAATTTAGACAGAAACTAACCGGCAGTGGTACAGGGGTTAGTTTCAAACATGTATCGATATACTGCATCCTAATATAGATTAGGTGTCTGAAGGCTACGGTTGAGGGTTTTGATATTCCGAACCACTGGAGACCTCTGGATCATCTTAGAATACAATCAACGCGTTTCCTCATATTAAGTTGCTAAACAGTGATTTTTAATTCCTTCCTCGGTGATGTAAAACCTTAGAGTTTTATATAGTTCTTCAGAGGAAACAAATCCTTGATACCGATGTGATATCTCACCGATACAATTGATAATGAATGTCCATTGAGAGCTCGGCAAGCCCCATTTTTTGAAAGCCTCAGAGTACAAGCCAGACTTAGAATCATTTTGCAGTTCGACGGGGTTATCATAAATTTCAACATGAATGAAATTCATTGAAGGATTCAAGCGGGTGCTTAATTTTTGTAGCACTTTCACCTGTGGTCCACATGTCTCATCTCGACAGAAAGCTGGGCTAGAAAAAGTGACAACAGTGGGTTTTCCACTTTTTATAGCTTCGTTAATTGAGTGTCGATACAGTTCAAGGTCGATTACATTTCCTGTTGAGAGTTCCTGGAAACTTACTACATCATCCAAGGTTTTGCTTTTTTCAGTGGGAGCTTTGTCACCTTTATCTGGAGCGACCGTTTTTTTGTTAACGGTAAATGTCCCGTTGATGGAGATGTCTTTTTTGTTGTCCACGAAATCTACCTTGAAGTCCCACTTTCCTGGATAAGGAAAAATCTCATTGGCGACAAAAGATCCTCTGTTGAGATCATCCCAATACATGAACTGGGCGGTGTTTTTCGATTCATGGATATGGTTGGCCGTAGCATAAAAAGTAACCACTATATAATCTCTATTGATAAACCCTTTGTCAGACAGAACTATGAATGCGAACCGATTTTCCCCAATTCCTAGATCTGTAGTTGCTAAAACGATTTGATAGCCTTCCTGGGTTATTGGACTTTTTATTGGATATTCATTTGAAAATGGGTCCACAGGCTCATTGCAAAAGATCGCTAAAGTGGTTATGCCGATACAAAACAAGAAAATAGAAAAAAACTTCTTGTAGCTCATTAAAATGATTATTCCCTTACATCGGAGCCAAAGGTGAAAGAGTAAATGGAGAACTCTGATGATGTAGAGCTTAATATCAGCTCTCGCGTGTCGAATTTTTTCAACTTAACGATGTTATACATCCTCGAACTGTCGACCTCGATAAAACTCTTCCCGTCGGGATCAAAATAGATATCCTTACCCGCTTCTGATTCCAGTAAAGGGCTTCCATCCAGGGTAGCTAATACCTTATACGGGTTGTTATGTTTTCCCAACACCACGTTCACTTCAGCCCCTGAAAATTTTAGAAATATGTAATCGTTGTAGGCATCGGTATCTCTGCTGTGAGAAATATATTCTTGTTCTTTACTCCATAAACCCTCAATATAAACTTTGTCTTTTTTTCTATTTGGAGGACTTTTGAAGATATCTTTTTTCTTCCAGGCGTCAGTGCGGATATTGTCGTAGTATTCCGTATTTCCGATGTATGTAGGTTGAAAAAAATTAAATTTGTAGTTTCTATCAGTACCCATATATAACTCCAGCGTTTGCTCACTGTGGGAAATATTGGACGAATCACTGCTTTGTTGAAGGTTGAGTCCCGTAGGGATATCTGACGGATCGAACCCAGCCTCCTCTAATAAAGCCCTTATTGCCAATTCTGTCTCCTCGTATCCTCCTTCTCCAAAATGTTTAAATTGAATCACTCCATCTTTATCCAAAAGATATTTCGCAGGCCAGTAGCGATTACTAAACGTGTTCCATATTTTAAAGTCGTTATCCAAAACTATTGGATAATCGATCCCCAGATCCTCTGCAGCAGAAACGACATTTTCATATATTTTTTCAAATTCAAATTCAGGGCTATGCACTCCCAAAATATTTAACCCCTTTTCATTGTATTTCCTGTGCCACTCACTCAGGTGTGGAAGAGTCCGTATGCAATTGACGCAGCTGTAGGTCCAAAAATCGATAAGAACGACCTCATTTCTTTTGTCCTTTAAGACAAATGGCTCACTATTGATCCACGGCCCTGGAGTGTCGAATTC
>DJMH01000060.1:0-3039 GCA_002435305.1 Dehalococcoidia bacterium UBA6495 | reverse complement strand
GCGAACATCGCCACAATCATGATTATTAAAACTAGATTCCCAACTATCTGTCTCATATTAATTCTCATTCTAAAACATACTTGTTAATAGCTATAATGCTCCTATGACAAAGAACATTGAAAATAGCATTGAAGCAAAGAAGGTTGTTGGCAGAATAAGAAAAGCTGGATTAAGGATTTCATATGTTCGATAAGTGGAGCCAATCCGAATTTGCGAGCACATCGGGAGGAAAAACGCAGAAGCCAATTAACCTTAAGGAAGGCAGCAAAAAATTGGTATCGGCAATAGTATTGGGTCATTCAGTGGGCCATATTTTTAACTCTTCCCTGCCTTTGCTGCTTGCAATGATGAAAACAGACCCACGTTTTAACCTAACTGCGACTCAATTTGGTGTAGTGGGAGGAGTTGGCAGAGGATCCTCCGACGCTACCACGATAGTTGCGGGTTATCTTGGAGAACGGTTTGCCAATCGCCCCGGTGTCATGTTGTCTATATCGTTGATTATTATGGGAAGTTCCTACTTTCTTCTGGGGATGGCTCCTAGTTTCTGGTGGCTCCTTGGAGCTATGCTGCTTGTTGGAATAGGTCCTTCTTTGTATCACCCTCCAGCGATTGCAGAGCTCTCTAAAAGATTTCCAGATAGACGAGGGTTTGCGATTTCACTTCATGGAACAGGTGGATCGATAGGAGAGATGTTTGGTCCTTTCATTGCAGGCTTGTTGACTACTGAGACATTCAAGGTCGGTAGCATCGTTACAATAACTTATCTTATTGCCTTTGAATGGAATGAACTTCTAAAAATAAGTGTTTTACCAGCCTTGCTTTTTGCCGTACTTGTCTATTTGATGATGCGAAATGTTTCGAAAGAAACCGCTGATACAGGCTCCCCTGGAGAATATTTCAGGGGCTTGAGAGAATTGCTAAAAGTCAAAGGAATATGGGGTCTAATTCTCGTCACAGGTTTGAGCGATATGGGGCTGTCTTCGGTCACGTATTTTCTTCCCCTTTATCTGATATCCGCTCCAGGAGAGGGAGGCCTTGGCAAGGATGCACTTACAGTCGGATTTTTTCTGGCCGGGGCACAAGTAGCTGGAATTATTGCTCAACCGGTAATGGGATGGTTGTCGGACATGTACGGAAGAAAAATAGTTCTATTGCCTGCCATGACCTTTTTAGGCATTTTGTTTATTGGATTGTATTTTGCCTCTGATGGTTATCAACTTGTGTTGAATGTGTTCGCAATGGGCGCTTTCTTATATTCACTGCATACCGTTTTTATTGCCGCCGCTATGGACATATCCGGGGGGAAATCACAGGCGACAGTGGTCTCATTGATTTATAGTGCAAGCTTATTGGGAACGGCTTCACCAATTTTCACAGGATTGCTCATCGATGAATTTGGGTTGAAATCTGCTTTTTTATTCAGCGGGATTATTTCGTTGTTGGCGACTATTCTTCTCTTTTCACTCAAGCTTCCGATGAACGCCGATATAACTGACTAAACCAAAAAACCGCGCCTTAATTTTTCAAAGCAACCCCGCTTTTGATGGCTGCAGCTTTTACACCTTTTGCGACTTGATCAGCCATATCAGTATCAAAAATGCTCGGCATAATATATTCGTTATTAAGATGGCTTTCTGGAACTCCCCTTGATATAGCAAACGCGGCGGCCATTTTCATTCCATCTGTGACTTTTTGCGCCCGAGCATCTAGGATGCCCCTAAACATACCAGGGAAACACAAAGCATTATTAACCTGGTTGGGGTAATCTGATCGTCCTGTTGCCATAACTTCAACAACTCCTTCAACCTCCTCTGGCCAAATCTCGGGGTCGGGATTTGCCATAGCAAATATGATCGGTTGCCTGTTCATCAAACCCACTTCTTCAAGTCGGAGGACTCCTGGACCCGATAGCCCTATGAATACATCTGCACCCTCCATAGCTTCTTTGATGTGGCCAGAAATATTATTTGGGTTTGTTATCTCAGAATATTCTTTCCAGACTTCGTTATTCCCGTAATCCTTTTGTCTGTCTAATATCCCTTCCCGATCTACTCCAACGATATTTTTTACGCCGGCTCTGATTAAAAGTTTGGTAGTGGCGACACCAGCCGCTCCTACCCCTACCAATACTACCTTTAGGTCAGGTAATTCTTTGTTTACTACTTTGACCGCATTGTATAGTGCCGCCAGAACCACGATTGCGGTTCCGTGTTGATCGTCGTGAAATACTGGTATGCTTAATTCCTTGTGAAGACGGTGTTCTATTTCAAAACATCTTGGGGCTGAAATGTCTTCCAGGTTTATTGCCCCAAACCCATGGGATAGCAATTTTATTGTGTCGACTATTTTGGTGGTGTCATGAGTATCTAGAACTATCGGCCAGGCATCCACTCCAACCAACTCTTTCAATAATTGAGCCTTACCTTCCATTACTGGTAAGGCTGCAGCCGGACCAATATCTCCCAATCCGAGCACTGCGGACCCATCGGTCACAATGGCAACCGTATTCCCCTTACTCGTGAGATTCCATACAGATTCTGGTTGGTCATGGATGGCTTTGCTAACTCTCGCAACACCCGGAGTGTAAATTAATGACATGTCATTTCTGGTTTTAATGGGTGTTTTACTCTGCATTTCAATTTTACCGCCGAGATGCCTTAAAAAAACTTGATCGGATACATTTACTATTATTACTCCCTCAACACTTGATACTGCTTCTTTTAATATCTCTGCATGTGAATCGTCCCGAGCATTTATCGTAATGTCCCTCACCATACTGTTACGTCCGGCTGATACGATGTCGATGGCCCCAATATCTCCCCCGGCAGCACTTATGTTGGTGGTTATTTGGCCTAACATCCCGACTGTATTGGGATATGATGTCCTTATCGTGATACTATGCGCGGCCCCAGGTTGCCTTCTAACCGTCAAGCGATCACCTCACGTGTGATACGGGTTCTTTTGATAGGGTTCGTGAAATACTGCTTCATACTATACTCGAATGAATTTGAGTTAGAGAATAATGAGTAGGACTAT
>DJMH01000068.1 GCA_002435305.1 Dehalococcoidia bacterium UBA6495 | reverse complement strand
ACATTTCAGGTAGAAAAACTCATGAACAAGCCATAATTCGAATAATTGAAGAATGGACTTCAGGCAAAGATGCTGCAGAATTAATGGGACGATTACAGGCCCAAGGGATCCCGGCAGCTAAAGTGTCAAACAATTTAGATGTTTTAGAGGATGCTCATCTAAATGAACGAGAATATTTTGCATATTTTAAAACGCCAGAAGAAAAAGTTGAAAAATATGATGGACAGGCGATACCGGGTAATCAAAGAGAAAGATCCAAGTGGTTTTCAATGAGGAATCTTGGGGAAGATTCTAGCAGCATTGTAATGGGATATCTTGGTTATTCGAAAGATAAATATGTATCTTTACTGGAACAAGAAGTTATATCTTAAGGAAGTTTTGTAAATGTCTAATTATTCACATGTTCTTGTTGTAAGTGGAGGTATGGACTCCGCCACCCTGGCTCATATGTGTGTGCGAGAAGGCGGTTCACCCTATCTGATCACCTTCGATTACGGTCAAAAACATAGAAAAGAAATTGAATATGCGAGATTACTCTCAAAAAATCTAGGTGTGCCTCATCAAGTCGTTGATATATGCAACATACAAAACCTACTCGGAGGTTCGGCCCTTACTGATGATGGCATAGAGGTACCAGAAGGTCACTACGCAGCATCTAATATGGCAATAACTGTGGTGCCAAATCGGAATGCCATTTTCCTGACAATAGCATATGGCGCAGCTGTTTCCTTCGGATCTAAATATGTAGGGGCTGCTATGCATACCGGAGACCATACTATTTATCCAGATTGCCGTCCTGAATTTGTAAACATTTTTGGTCACATGCAAAAAGTCGCAACCGAAGGAACAGGTGACCCCGACCTTTGTCTTTGGACCCCTTTCATTGATAAAAGTAAGGCAGGAATTGCACAAATCGGCTTAGATATGGGTTTAGATTACCGAGAGACCTGGAGCTGTTACAAAGGTGACCGACTGCATTGTGGCAGATGCGGTACATGTGTAGAGCGGAAAGAAGCTTTTGAATTAATTGGGGCTACCGATCCAACCCAATACCAGTAGGGAAAGTTGGCTTCTTATAAATTGAATATTCCCACTGGAAAACAATGACTATTGTCACTTTATCTAAATTACCGGTTTATACTACGTAGAACAGCGAATAGCTTTGAATGAACTAAGGAAACCCGTTTTTTGAATCGTCGAACTTGGGTCAGCGCAACCGCAACACGTAATTACGCTATCAACGATCCTCTTTTGGACTGGCTTCACTATCACGGCAAATCAAAAGGTTTCAAACCAGACACTGAATACTCTGATTACGACGAAAGAACCGATTTTAGGCTTTTCATCATGAATCAAGGAAATCGATTCGAATCCGCCGTTATGAAATACATTTCCGAACTATTCCCCGTACATAGGGTAAGAGAACCGATGGAATCTAGCTCCGATGACAGCGTGTTCTCAAAAACCTTATCCGCGATGCAGTCGGGTTCACCAGTTATTTATCAGGCTGTCCTTAGGGATGAGCAAACCGAGACTTACGGAATCGCCGACTTTCTTATAAGAAGTGATGTTTTCGGGGAACTATTTTCTCGATATAGAGAAGATGAATCCGTCAAACTAGGATCACCTTTCCTAGGAAGTGAGTCATGGCATTACCGAATTCTTGATGCTAAATTCACCACTCTCAGGTTTTCGGCGGCTGGCAATTTGTTGACCAGTGGGTCTGCCTGGGCCTATATGTTGCAACTTTTCATATACAACAGGGCCTTAGGTAATATGCAGGGATACGCCCCTCCACATGCTTATCTACTGGGTCGGAAATGGTCGCAAACGGCCAGGGGTGAGACGCTTCGAGGAACCAATTTTATGGACCGCCTCGGGGAAGTGTCTATGGATTATTTTTCTACAAGCAGAGGAACCCTTGAAAATGCCGTAGCTAATGCATGCGAATGGATAAGAAATGTGCGAACTAACGGGCATTCATGGGACCCATTCCCTATCCCATCGGTACCTGAACTGAGACCAAATATGAGTTCCACTGCAGATCAGCCTTGGCACCACGCAAAAAGCGAGATCAACGACACCTTAAAAGATTTGACCACCCTTTGGGGAGTCGGGGTAGAAAAAAGAAACCTGGCAAACAGGGAAGGTATCTTCAAATGGAATCATGATGGTCTGAAGGCTGAAGACCTGAGCATCAAGGCTAAAGGAAGTGCAAAGACCCTTCAAGCAATTCTAGATGTGAATAGAATTGAAACAGGACCAGTCGAGCCTTCATTTATTGAAGATCCCGATAACACTTGGCGCCAGCCCGCCACAGTTGAATTTTTCGTTGATTTTGAAACCGTCTCCGATCTCAATGATGACTTTGCAAATAGCCCGGAAAGTGGAGGTACTCCTTTAATATTTATGATTGGATGCGGGCATTTGGAAGAAGAAAAATGGATATGGCGGGGGTTTACCACCGATCGTTTAACCGAAGAACACGAGGGGTTAATCATAGATCAGTGGATGGATTATATGTACCAAGTGCAAAATCGTCTTGACCCCAGCGGTTACAAGCCGACTGTTTTCCATTGGTCCCACGCAGAAGTTTCAACTTTCGACTCGGCTTTCAATTCAGCCAAAAATCGTCATATTGATAAGGAATGGCCATCCTTAAATTGGTACGACTTTTTAAAAGAAGTTATAAAAAAAGAGCCCGTAGTTGTAAACGGTGCCTTTGGGTTTGGGCTTAAAGCTATAGCAGGGTCCTTAAATTCGCAGGGTTTAATAGAAACCTCTTGGGAGGCGGGACCAACTGATGGCCTGGGAGCAATGGTTGGGGCCTGGTGGGCAGACGGTCAAGCGGAACAGCACGGGCTCACGATGACTGATATTCCTATGGTTCGGGAAATTTCCGAATACAACGAGGTAGACTGCAAAGTAATGATGGAAATTATCGAATATTTAAGAAAAAATCACTAAATTCCGCAAAGAATTTGGGGCATCCATGATTTCCTTGTAATATAGCTTCTAACTACTAAGCAAAGGGGAGATTGAGATGACTACCCAAACTGCATACAGACCACCAGTAATGGGCATGACACATATGGTTTCTGCTGGGCATTATCTGGCAGCATCAGCAGGTTACCGGGTTTTGGAAAATGGAGGAAACGCTGTCGATGCCGGAGTAGCATCCGGGATAGTCATTAATGTGACCCTACCTAATGCCACCAACTTCGGGGGTGTGGCTCCGATAATGGTCTACATGGCCGAAAAAAATGAGACTAAAACTATAAGTGGACTCGGTCGTTGGCCAAAGAAAACCTCCCTGGATGACTTTAATAATCGCCTAAATGGTGACATACCTAAAGGAATCGATAGAACTATTGTGCCTTCGGCTCCTGATGCATGGCTAACAGCTCTCGCAGAGTATGGAACTATGTCTCTTGAACAAGTTCTACAACCCGCCTTGGAACTTACTAGAGATGGTTTTCCTATATCAAATACAGCATCCAGTGTTCTGAAACGACTTGCTGTAACTGTGGATCGGAATTCTGATGAATGGAGATCCACTTTTGAATTGTTCACACGTGATGGGAGGATTCTTGAAGAGGGCGAGATATTAAAGCAACCGGACTTAGCAAGGACTTTCGAGCGCTTAATCGAAGTAGAACGGACTAGCAAAGACAAAGGCAGAAAAGATGCCATACAAGCGGCAAGAGATTTCTTCTACAAGGGTGATATCGCAAAGGAGATAATAGAATACAGTGACAAACTAGGCGGTAATTTATCTCTTTCCGATATGTCCGATTTCCATGTAGGGATAGAAGACCCCACGACCGCCAGATACAAGGATTATGATATTTTGACTTGCGGTCCATGGTCACAAGGCCCTGTTACGGCCCAAGTATTACAAATGCTAGAAGACGACGAGATAGCCGCTATACCCCAGAATACTGCTGACTATATCCATCTCCTGTCACAGGCCTTTAATCTGTCTTTTGCGGATCGTCATGAATTCTATGGCGATCCGGATTTTATCGACGTACCCATCAATGGTCTTTTGTCGAAAGAATACACAAAGACGCAAAGGAAACGAATCTCGATGGAGAATGCATTTTCTGAAATGCCAGATCCGGGGAACCCATGGCTTTTTGAAGACAGAAGCGGAAGAGAAAAATTAGGACATCCTGATATCAACAGAGATAGATTGGAACAAGACACATCTTATACTTGTGTAGTAGACAAATGGGGGAACTCCTTCTCAGCAACCCCAAGTGATGCAGTTTTTGGCTCTCCAATAGTCCCAGGGCTAGGTCTGATGATATCTTCTCGGGGGACACAAAGCTGGCTTGATCCAGAACACCCTTCTTCCGTTGGACCTTGGAAACGACCACGTTTAACCCCTAATCCCGCGATGGCCTTCAAGAAAGGAAAACTTTTTATGCCCTTCGGGACCCCTGGAGGTGATGCACAATGTCCGGCCATGGTACAGACATTCCTAAATATCGTTGAATTCGGTATGAACCCGCAGGCGGCTATAGAGGCACCTCGTTTCGTACCTTGGAATTTCCCCAACTCCTTTTGGCCACATGCATACCATCCCGGATTAATTCATTTGGAAGGCCGGATATCAAGAGAGGTTGGCCAGAACCTGTCCAGCCGCGGCCATCATGTCGAATATGTCGATGACTGGTCCCCCAGCACGGGAGCTATGTCATGCATAGTCGTGGACCAAGACACAGGTGCATTAAGTGCCGGGGCGGATCCAAGAAGAGACGCTTACGCAATAGGCAGATAGTAAAAATCTGTGATTGGCTCACAAAACACAGGCATTTTAGGTGATCTAAGAGTATTAGAGATCGGGCACGGTGTTTCTGCTCCGTATGCCGCACTTAATTTTGCCAAATTAGGCGCAGAGGTGGTGAAGATAGAGTCTCTTGAGGGAGACCCGTCAAGGACCCACGGACCATTCCCTGACGGGATTGCACACAAGGAAAAGAGCGCCCTGTTTTTAGCACACAACCATGGTAAAAAAAGTATCTGTCTAGATTTAGATACTTCATACGGTCAGCAGAAGCTTGAGTCGATGTTTTCTCATTTTGACCTCGTAGTAGAAAACCAAAATCTAGGTTTTTTTGACGACCGAAAGCTGGGTTTTGAAAAAACAAGTTCCATTAATCCATCTTTAATTTGGACTTCCATATTGCCTTTCGGCGACGTCGGTCCATATTCGGAATATATCGCCGACGACTTGGTTCTCTTTCATATGAGTGGCAACGCCCACGGAATGATAGGCCCAGTGAAAAGGCCGGATGTAGAACCTGCTATAAGGGCCGGGGGATATCAAGCCGAAATGGTTGCTGGCATTACTGCATCTACCGCCGCAATGGTTGCAATCCATCAAAGATTAAAAACCGGAAGGGGATGCAGAATCGTTGTTTCAGGCTTAGATTCTATGATAACCATGGCTATCAGTGGAATAGCGAATTCTGCTTTCGGTCAACCCCCACCTACTCGTGAACTTTCAAAAGAAAAGGGATCATCAATAGGTGGAATGGTGTCGGCGATAGGAGGGGTATTAAAATGTAGCGATGGTTACGTAGCAATCTCCCCCCGAGAAGATGCACAATGGGAAAGATGGTTGGAATTGATGGGCAATCCACATTGGGCCGATGATGAAAGATTTGCAACACGAGAGAGCCGGCAAGCCAACGTTTCAAAGCTGTGGGAGCTACTTACAGAGTGGTCGTTTCCAAGATCTAAATTCGATATTGCTAGATCAGGACAGGAAAAGAGAATACCCTGCTTTCCCGTAAATACCATTGAGGATTTGTTGGTAGATAGACATTTAGATTCCAGGGATTTTTTTGTCGAGATATCCCATTCTGGTGCAGGAACTTTGTTACATCCAGGATTACCATACAAATTGAATAACGCCGATATCCCACAAAGTATGTCGTCTGCCCCTGGGCTCGGTGAACACACGCAAGAAATTCTGGAGAGGTTTACCAAAGATGGATAATTTACCTCTATCCGGTTTAAGGGTTCTCGATTTTAGCTGGATAATCGCAGGCCCAACTGCTGCTCGACATCTTGCGTTAATGGGTGCGGAGGTTATAAAAATTGGTAGTTCAAGAAGGCCAGACCCATCCTCACGAAGTGCTGCTTTCCAGGTTTATAATCAATCTAAGGAATACTGTTCCCTCAATTTATCAAAGCAAGAAGGTTTAGAGATCGCCAAGGAATTGGTGACCACTTGTGATGTGGTTATAGAAAATTTCGCTGCCGGTGTATTTCAACGAATTGGATTGGATTATGAAACTCTAACAACTTTGCGACCTGATGTGATATTAGTTTCCTCTGCCGGTACAGGACACACCGGACCTGATAAAGATTACGTAGCCTATGGAAGTTTGCTGCAGCACTATACAGGTTGGAACACTATTTCAGGTTTTGGAAATGCTGAGCCAATTAAGGGAGGACTGTGGGCTGACCCATGGGTTGGTATGGAATTAGCCATGATCACTATAGCCGCCACAAATCACAGGATGAAAACAGGAAAAGGACAGTACATAGATTTTTCAATGGCTGAATCTCTGACTGCTTCGATCCCCACAGGCCTGCTGGAATACCAAATGACAAATAAATTGCCGACACCAATCGGTAATGATGATGTAATTAAATGTCCCCACGGTTTGTATAAATGTAAGGGTTATGATGAATGGATCGCGATTAGTATTCAAAATGAAGTACAGTGGGAAAATTTATGCAATTTGTTGAGCAAACCAGAGATTTTTGAAAATCCGATTTTTTCATCTCCTGAGGCCCGCCGAGAAAACAGAATAGAAATAGATGAGGAGATAAACAAATTTACATCCTCCTTAGGTGCTTATGAGGCGATGCATATTTTTCAAAACTGCGGAATTCCATCGGGTCCCTCTCTAAACATTTCGGAAGCCTATTTGGATCCCCACATCAGCCAATCAGGCTATTTAACACCGCAAATTTATCCCGACGGGGCTACCAGGCTTATGCCAGGCATGCCTTGGAAATCTGATCAGGACGAACCAATCCATGTAGCACCAGCCCCGCAAATCGGAGATAGCAACCATAGGATATATCTGGAATTGATGGGCATGCCTGTCGATGTTTATAAGGAATTTATACGAACCCAAATAATATACTAAAAAAGAGGTGAATAATGGCAGTTGATTACCTGAAAAGAGACAATATCGGGTACGTCACAATAAATAACCCCGCAAAAGCCAATATCTTAGATAGGCAAACCTCCAATGACATCAGTGAAATTTGGAAAAATATGTGGGAAGACCCCGATGTTAGGGCCGTAATCTTGACTGGGGTCGGAGATAAACATTTTTGCGCTGGTCACAATTTAGATTCCCGTCCCGACATAACACCAGAAGAAAGGGAAAGAATAAGAGCAGAAAATATATTTTGGCCTCTGGCTGGTACTGTCAATGGAGCAAGAATCGGTGCAGATGGTAGGCTGGGAGACCATTATCCCCAGATTTGGAAACCTGTCATTGGTGCCATAAATGGTTGGGCCGCAGGAGCCGGATTCTATTTAATGTTGACATCAACAGACATAAGACTGGCCTCTAGTGAAAACGCCAAATTTAAATTCGCTTTGTTAAGCCAAGGTTGGGTAGGAAGTGGCCCAGGGGCAACATACCTAACCCGACAAGTCTCTCACGTCGATGCTATGAAAATACTCCTGACCGATGAACCTTTTGATGCCAAAGAAGCCTTAAGAATGAACCTTATAAACGAGGTGGTTCCCCATGCTGAATTGATAACCCGAGCTGAAGAAATTGCCTCCGGAATAGTTAAAATGCCTCCTTTAGCCGTTAGGATGATGAAGGAATTCGTGCTTCGTTTTGGTGATATACCAATAACTGAGGCCTGGAGGGTCCAAACTTTAATGAATGCTCTATTGACCCAGCTTAGTTCAGATGGGGAAGAAGGTAGACGAGCTTTCTTGGAAAAACGTTCGCCGGAATTCACTGGCTCTATTCTGCAGAAGGGAGAGGCATATGAATCACTGACTGACGAGGAGAGAATGAGGTTAGATGAAATTCGAAGAGAACAATTAGGTTAAAAGGGGTCGAAATGTCTTTATACAGTGCTTGGAAAGTCAACAAAGAGGAAGTCGTAGCAGAAAACGGCATCGTAACATCGGCCCTCCCACTGTCTGCTGAAGCAGGATTATCCATTCTGAAATCAGGAGGCAATGCTATTGACGCTGCAGTAGCCGTCGGGTTTTGCAACGTGGTCCAAGAACCGTACATGGCCAGTATAGGTGGAATGGGCTACATGTTAATTCACCTGGCAGAAGAAGGCAGAACTATTGGACTCGATTTTAATGGAAGGGCTCCTCAAGGCACTACTGATGACATGTACGATGTGATTGGACCCTCGACTGGTGCCGGATACAAGACATTTGATGTAGTAAATGACGCCAACAACACCGGGCCCCTTTCAGCCACGGTTCCAGCCACATGTGCAGGTTTTTGTGAGGCACACAAAAGGTTTGGGACACTCCCGTTCGAACAAGTGTTGGAGCCTGCTATACACCTCGCTTCAGAAGGGTTTGAGGCTAATTGGTTTCTGACTATGTCTGCCGCCAATATGTTTGACACCTTCAATAGCGACAATCAGTTGTCCTCTATTTGGCTTCCAGATGGCAAGGTGCCGAAGAGCCATCCAAAACCAGGGACAAAGATTATTCAAAAAGATCTGGCAAACTTGCTTAAAAAATTGGCTTACCAGGGAAGAGATGCCATGTATTCCGGGGAAATCGCAGACGCAATAGACGAGCACATGAAAAAAAATGGTGGAGTCTTGAGAAAGGAGGATTTATCAGACTACCACCCTATAATTGAGGAACCTGCTCAAACCACATTTCATGGTCACAGCGTTAATGTTGTTAGAACACCAAGCGGTGGTATTACCAATCTCCAAACTCTCAATATACTCGACCAGTTTAACCTAAAGGAAATGGGCCACAACAGTGTCGATTACTTGAATACTTTCATGATGGCCGCAAGGCACGCATTCGCTGACAGATTTGGATACCTTGGAGACTGGGAACATTCCACTGTTCCGCTAAATGGGTTACTTTCCATCGGGTATGCTAAAGAAATCGCCGAGGAGGTCAAGAAACCTACATTCGAAATAAGAAATCTTGGACAACGTGAACCGTTAGTTGAGTTTATGGAAAATCCTATCCACAATCCTTGGAATTATGAAAAATCCCCAAAAGTACCGGTACCCTCACATCCCGCCATGGATACTAATAATGAGGACACTACTCATATAAACGTAGTCGATAAAAATAGGAACGCGGTATCTTGCACCCACACGGGAGTTTTTGCCAAGGGATTAAACCCGGCAGGAACTGGTGTTGCTTTGGTTGGTGGCATGGGCTGGTTCATACCTAAGCCTGGGTTCCCAAATTCTATGGCGCCATGGAAACGCCCCATGAACAATATGTCTCCATTTATGGTTCTTAAAAACAACCGTCCAGTTCTAATGGAGGGCGCTCCAGGAGCTAGGAGAATCATGAATAGAAATGCTCAAGTTGTCTTGAACGTGATTCTGTTTGGAATGACACCACAAGAAGCCATTGTCCAACCTGTCATTGATGTCAGTGGGAGCAAAACCTACGTGGATAGCCGAATGCCTGAATCTACAGTAGAGGCCCTTATCGGTCTCGGCCACGATATTGAGCTGTTAGAAGAAGAGCCTGCACCTACCTCATATTTTGCTAGGCCATCGGCTATTCAGGTAGACTACGAAAGGAATTTACTTAGGGCCGGGGTAGACTCATTCAGACCAACCACCGCTCTGGGATATTGAGAAATGCAAGGTCAAAATTTCGGCTAACAATAGCGTTGGGATCGACGACAAACTAGAATAGTTTGAATTGTAAATGTTCCGAATGGTAAATCATTCCAGGTGGAGATTTATGAGTAAATTACGGCTGGTAGCCCACATCTCTATTTCCATCGTCTTCACGTTAGCAATCCTTAGCCATTACATCGGATATGCCTCCACTAAGAATGATTTAATGGTGCTTAAAGTAAACGGGCCAATAAAGCCTTCGACAGCTGACTATTTGGAAAGAATGATTGCAAAAGCGGAATCTAATGAATCCACTGGTATCCTTATAGAGTTAAACACCCCCGGGGGTATGCTAGATGCGACCCGGAGGATAGTCTCCTCATTTTTGGATTCGAATGTACCGATCATCACATACGTGTCGCCATCCGGTGCGAGAGCAGGGTCGGCAGGCACCTTCCTCGTTGCTGCCTCACATATAGCTGCAATGGCTCCCACTACTAATATCGGCGCTGCATCGCCAGTTTTATCGGATGGGTCTGACTTAAACAAAACCTTAGCAAGTAAAGCAACTCAAGACACAGCGGCGCTTATGAGAAGTATCGCTGAAACCAGGGGTCGAAACGTTAAGGCCCTTGAGGCCACCGTTTTAAATGCCAAGGCGTATAGCTCAGAAGAAGCTTTAGAAGCCCACATAATCGACTATATTGCTGAAGATAGGGATCAATTGCTGACTATTCTTGATGGTGAAACAGTCGAAACTAAATCGGGATCAAAAACTATCAGTACCGCATCTATGAACTTATACGAAGGTAAACGTAACTGGAAGGAAAAATTTCTCGATGCCGTCGGTGACCCTAATATAACTTTTATACTCCTCACTATCGGTAGCATCGCTTTGACAATCGAATTTGTTAGTCCTGGTATTTTGGTGGGGGGGTTTGTTGGGTTGCTTGCAACAGCATTAGCTTTTGTAGGGATGGGGCAATTACCCGTGAATTGGTTTGCTATGGTGTTGATACTGGCAGCGCTAATACTTTTTGTAATAGAAACGCAGGGTGCAGGAATAGGTCTTTTTGCAATAGGTGGAACGATATGTTTCGGTCTTGGGGGGTTTCTTTTGTATGGGGATTTCGGAGATAATCCCTTGCAGGGAAATATATTCACCTTGAGCATGTGGCTCTTGGGGTTGGTAATTCTTGTTTTATCAGTTTTAGTTTTCTTTTTAATTTTAGCTCTGCGGGATTCGATAGCCCGGGGAAGCCCAAGTAACTACAGCACCTTGATCGGAAGTGAGGGGATTGTAAAGACGACTTTGAATCCAAACGGTACGGTATTGGTCGGGTCCGAAATGTGGAGTGCAACTTCGTTAAGTAATTTAAAAATAGATTCCGGAAGATCGGTCGTCATTAGCAATTATGACGGGGTGCAATTAATCGTCGCTGAAAAATCAAAAGAATTATAAGGAGTTTCAAATGATCCCATATATTAAGATAGTCCGCCAATATGAGAGGCTAGCTGTATTTACCTTGGGCAAATTTAGTGAACGCGGCGGCCTTAAAGGTCCGGGATTACGAATTCTGGTCTGGCCTATTCAAACTACCACTATGATCGATCTACGAGAAGAGGTAATAGATATACCTCGTCAAACCAACATTACCAGTGATAATGCGCCACTAGACATAGATTTCCTCGTTTTCCTCCGCCCAATTGA